>JAVRPX010000866.1:0-4490 GCA_032161985.1 Mycobacterium sp. | reverse complement strand
TGCCGTCGGGCTGTTCCTCGAGTTCGTGATAGCCCTCGGCGCGCGACCACAGCGGCGCGCCGACCGCGACGTACCGCGACAGCTTGTTGAGCTTGCCTTCGGTCACCGTTTCAAACGACCGCCCCTTACCTCCCGACAGCAGATACTTGGGCACCTCGAAGATGCAGGTGCGGACCAGGCCTTCTCCGCCCTCGTCGCCTTCATGGAGGATCTCCATGCTGCCCGTCGGCCATTTGAGGACCCGCGGTCTTGGCGAATTCGGGGGCACCGGCGGATGCAGCACGCGCCACACCCTCCTCGGGGGCGCATCGACGTGGAATCTCACGGTGTAGGACTGCATCAGTGTTCTCCCCAGGTGTTCCAGAAGGTGATCGATTCCGCCGGCGGCCGCGCGGCGGGCCGGAAGTCGGTTCCTATCGTGTAGGCCACCGGAAACAGCGCGGCCTGCATCACGGAGTCGGGGATGCCCAGCACCTCGCCGACCTCGCGTTCCTTAGCCAAATGCATCGTCGTCCAGACCGATCCCAGACCGCGGGAGCGAAGGGCAAGCAGGAAACTCCAGCCTGCAGGGATTATCGACGCCCAGGCCGACGCGGCGACCAGCTGGTTGGTTCCGTCGAAACGGTCTTCCAGACAAGGGATTACGTGAACAGGGACCTTGGCCAGCGTCTCGGTGAGTCCGAGGGCACTCTCATACACACGCCGGGTTTGGGGATCGGACGCCGTCGAGGCGGCGTGGGCCAGGTATTCCGCGCCGACGCTGCGGTAGATCTCGGCGATCGCTGCGCGCTTGTCGGCATCGGTGACCACCACCCAGCGCCAGTCCTGCGCGTTGCTCGCGGTGGGCGCCTGCATCGCGAGCCGCACGCACTCCAGGATGACGTCACGGGAGACCGGCCTCGTCACGTCGAGGCGTTTGCGCACCGCACGCGTGGTGGTGAGGAGCTCGTCGACGGAGGAGATGTCCACAAGACGCTCAGACGTCCATCGCGCAGGACTGGTCGACGCCGAGCACGGTCAACGACCGCCCCAGGCCAAGGAATACCGCGACGCACAACGTGAGGTCGAGGATCTCCTCGTCGGTGAACACCTCCCGAAGGCTCACAAAGAAGTCGTCGTCGATCGAGGCATGGTCGGTGGCAAACCGCTCGGCGTACTCGATCGCCAGGCGCTGCCGCGGGCTGTAGCCGGGGTAGGTGGCGTAGGCGGAAACGTTCGCATAGAGCTCGGGCGCGATGTCAGCGTCAAGCACCGAAGGCGCACGGAAGTCCGAGCACGCGACGCAATCGTTGATCTCGGCGATGCGCATCCTTGCCAGTTCGCGCTCTTCTGCCGGAAGGATGCTCTGCTGATATGCACCGCGGATCATCCGCTCAACCATGCCGCCCAGCTCGGGTCGCAACGTCCAGAGCATTGCGGCTTCACCGCCGGGACCGTCCGGCACGTCAAGCCTCGCCATAAGGCTGAGGTAATCACGTTCTCGGCAGCGCTGGGGCATCTTTACTCGATCTTGACCGTGCATTGAATCGCCTTACGGACGATGGCTGGGTGATTACGCTTCAACAGGTGGAATTGGGGGTTTTGGGGCCGCTCCAGGTCCGGCAGTACGGCCTGCCGGTCGCGATCCCCGGCGCCAAACCTCGGGCCATCCTCACGATGCTCGGGCTGCACGGCGGTTCCGTCGTGTCGGCCGACACGCTCGTGGAGCTCCTCTGGGGCGATGATCCGCCGCGCACCGCCGCCAAGGCTCTGCAGACCCACATCTCCCATCTGCGTCGCACCCTGGGCGACGGCTTCGTACTGACCCAGGGGACGGGCTGGACGCTGAGCACGACCGAGATTGATGCCATTCGCTACCAGGTGGCCGCGAGGCTGGGCCGCGACGCGTTCACCACCGGGGACGCCGGACAGGCGGTGGCCCGCTTCGACGAGGCGCTGACGCTCTGGCGCGGCATCCCCGAACTGCCCGATGGCCCACGCGGTACATCCGAGAAGACGCGCTGGATCGAAGACCACGCCGCTCTGGTGGAGGACCGGGCCGATGCGCTGCTTGCGACGGGTCGCGCCGCCGAGATCGTCGGCGAGCTCGAGGCCGCGGTCGCCGACGCGCCACTGCGCGAGAGGCGCTGGGGCCATCTGATGCTCGCTCTCTACCGCGCGGGCAGACAGGGCGAAGCGCTTGGCGCTTACCAGCGTGTACGGTCGCTGCTCGCCGACCAGCTGGGCGTCGACCCCGGACCGGATCTTCGCCGACTCGAGGCCGCGATCGTCACGCAGGATGTCGCGCTGGAGATGCCTGTGTCGCAGCAACTTCAGTCAGTGACGCGTGCGGTGACCTTCCTGCTCACCGACATCGAGGGTTCGACGGCAGCGTGGGAGGCGGACGCCGATGCGATGGCGGTGGCGCTTGCCCGACACGACGAAATCGTCGAACAGGTCGTCACGTCTCGCGGAGGACGGCTCATCAAGACTCGAGGCGAGGGCGACGCGACGTTCTCGGTATTCGACCGGCCGTCGGCGGCGGCCGCCGGCGCCATCGAGCTGCAGGAAGCGATCTTTCACGAGCCGTGGGCGCTCGCAGAGCCCATGCGCATCCGCGTGGCACTACACACCGGCGAGGTCGAGCTTCGCGATGGTGACTACTTCGGTCGGGCGGTCAACCGCGCCGCCCGCCTGCGGTCGCTGGCGGCCGGCGGCCAAATCCTGTGCTCGGGTGCGACAGCCGAGCTCGTCATCGACACACTTCCCGACGATGTCGTGCTGGCCGACCTCGGAATGCGGCAGCTGAAAAACCTCCCGCGGCCGGAGCACGTGTTCGAACTCCGCTTGGAGAACGCAGACGATTTCCGCGCTCCCGCAACAGAGGTGCCCATCGAGCGTCCTGCACTGCCCGCCGTGCTTGCCGGTCCCGGGCCTTTCGTCGGGCGTGGCCCCGAACTCGAGCGACTTCTGTCCGCATGGCAGACCACACTCGCCGCAGGCACGAGCGCGGTGCTGATCGCCGGTGAACCGGGCGTCGGCAAGACCCGCCTGGCCGGTGAATGGTCCCGCCACGCCTACGAGCAGGGTGCCGTGGTCCTTTACGGCCGTTGCGACGAAGATCTGGGGGCGCCGTATCAGCCGTTCGCGGAATCGCTGCGGTCGCTGGTGCCTTGCCTTGGCAGCAAGCGGCTGCGCGGGCTGCGCGGCGTCGAAGCACTACTTCCACTGGTTCCCGGACTGGCTGATGCCCTACCCGATCTGGCGGCGCCTACCCGCGCCGACCCGGACACCGAACGCTATGCGCTTTTCGACGCCGTCGTTGCGATGTTGGGGGTCGCCTCCGCGAGCGCACCCGTGGTCCTGATCCTCGACGACCTTCACTGGGCAGCCAAGCCCACTCTGCTGCTGTTGCGCCATCTTCTGCGGTTCGGGGAGCACGCCCGCGTGCAGGTCGTCGGCACGTACCGCAGCACCGACCTGGACCGCTCCCATCCTCTTGCGGCGATGCTCGCCGACCTTCACCGCGACGGCTCCGCCAGCCGCCTTGCGCTCAGCGGCCTCGACGAGGGCGACGTCACCACCTACGTCGCCGAAGCCGGCTACGACGACGAAGAGCTGGCCCGGGCACTGGCAACAGTCACGGGTGGTAATCCGTTCTTCCTCATCGAGGCGCTGCGCCACGTGGACGAAAGCGGCGGCCGATGGGATCCGAGCACACTGCCACAGGGGGTTCGGGAAGCCGTGAGCCGCAGGCTTTCTCGGCTTCCGGCGGAGACGAATAAGGCCCTTGCGGCGGCCGCGGTCGTCGGCAGCCATTTTGCGCTGGCGCTGGTCGAAAGTGTGATCGGCGAAGACCTCATCGACGCGTTCGACGAAGCGTCCAAGGCGGGCATCGTCATCGAAGAGCCTGGCGGTCGTTACCGGTTCAACCACGCCATCGTCCGGCAGTCGCTGCTCGCCGAGCTGGCTTCCGTGCGACGTATGCGGCTGCATCAGAAGATCGCCGCGACACTTGAGACAGAACCGGGCGCGGACGACGAGCTACTGGCCGAATTGGCCTACCACTATTTCGAATGTGCGTGGGCGGGAAACGCAGCCAAGGCCGTCGAGTACTGCAGGCGCGCCGCGGATCAGGCGATGGCACGCCTGGCCTACGAAGGCGCGGCCGACCTCTACGACAGGGCATGGCACGCACTCGAAGAGCTTGACGACGAGCTGCCCGACCGCGACGAGCAGCAAGCCGAGCTGTTGGTCGCTCGCTGTGAGGCGCTGCTGGCCGCGGGTGACGTGGGTTCTGCTACGGGCGCGGTCTCGCAGCTGCAGGAAGCCGCATGCGTTTCAGGCCGTCTAGCTGACTGGGGCACGTGTTTCGAAGGCCAGCTGTCGATGCTCACCGATCCCGAGCGCCTGGACGAGATTGAATCCGCGGTGGGCGCGGCCGCCGAGAAGCTGGCTGGCCTGGACGACGCCGCGGGGGAGGCCAAGGCCCATACTGTCCGAGCCTCGTG
>JAVRPX010000865.1:0-2682 GCA_032161985.1 Mycobacterium sp. | reverse complement strand
GCTCGAGGCAGCACTGCTTTCCGAGAATCCTGAGCGCAGCGACCAGATCAGCGCCGCGTGAGTTTCGGCGAGCTGCACAACGAATGTCCGACGGCGGCACGCTCATCAGCCAAGAGCCCGGCGTACGAACAAGCCCTGCGCGGCGCGCCTATCGTCCAATCTGCGCGGCGATACCTGGCAAGATCGAACGTGCCCATCTACGGGCCGCTGGTCATCGGTTGACGCGGAGATCCCAATTCCGGCTGATGGTTCGTGCCAGGACGGTCGTGGGTTCGACGACGAGGCGGACCCTGTAGTTGCCCGTTCGCGTCGGCCGGACCGGAACGGTTGTCGTGTTGGGTCCGGAGACGACGTGCCCGAGCGTCGTCCAACCCAGGCGGCCGATGCGTTGGACCTGGATATCGACTCTTGCTCGGGCGTTCGCTGGTCTGATCACGACCTCGTATCGGATCGTGTTTCGGATTCGGATCGATCGGTTCGCAGGGAGCCGGCCGAAGACGGCGTGCACGCGTACGAGGTGGGTTGACGAGGTGCTTGGATGCTGCGTCTTGGTCGAGGTGGAGGTGACACGCCAGGCGGCGGTTCCGGTCTTGGCTGCGGGGACTGAGAGTGTGGCCGCGCCGTGAGTGTCGGTGGTTGCTGCGGCGCGTTCAACCCAGGTGGTCGAGCCGACGACGCGTGATTGCAGGTGCAACGTCAGTCCGCGTTGTGCGGTGCCCGAGGAGCTGACCGCTCTCGCGCGAAAGGTCGTCAGGTCGCCCCACTCGGTGTTGTCCGGAGCCGTGACGCTCGTGTCGACGGTGTATCGCGCAGCGACCTCGTAGCCGGCCAGCGGGTAGGTGATGCCGTTGGCCAGCGTCACGAGCGCCTCAATGCGATTGGGTCCGGCGACGAAGGTCATCGTCGATTCGGCGTAGGAGAGGTCGTCAGCGAGATCGGCGGGTGCCGGCTCGCCCGCTCCGGCGGCGTTGTCGAGGGCGAAGGTCACGGAGCGAATCGGCGAGCCGGATTCGTTGTCGAAGGTTGCCTGCACGGTGGTCGATGTGTCGGGCTGGGTGGTGCCGACCGACCATGACGCGCTGATGGGGTCGACGACCCAGATGTTTCTGCTGACGGTCTGTTGCACACCGTGGTTGTCGGTAACGTCGAGAGCGAGATCCAACGGGCCGGGCGGGAAAGCGGTGCCGTCGTAGTTGTGCAGATCGAGCGTGAACGGATCGGTGGCGTGGAGCCCTGTCAACTCGGCTGCCGGATGCGCTGCATTGACCTGTGCGCCGCCGTAGACCCAAGCGGTGATCGAACTGATCCACGTATCCGGCGGCGTGGACGTGTCGAGAGAACACGGGATGACGCTGATCTGGGCCGCTCCGCCTTTGATCTGCGGGAGGTAGCCATCATGGGCCGCTCCGCTGTCCACGCCGACGAGTTCTTCATTTCCACACGGCGTCACCAGCTGCACCATGATCGCGGCCGACCATCTCGTCACGCCCTGGTTGTCGGTCGCGTGGATGGTGAGCGGCGCCAGGCTGGGCGTTGCTGGGATGCTGTCACTGCCATTCAGATCGAGCGTGAACGGGGCGACGGTGTGCAACCCATTCGCCTGGGCGACCGGCACGTTGTCGTCGCCGAGATAGGCGGTAACCGAAGTTATCCAGTTGTCTGATGGCGGCGAATCATCCGCCCAGCACGGAATAACCTTTACTTGAAGAGAATCGCCGGCCATCACAAATGGGTAGACAAGTGGATCGTACGGAAATTGCGTGCCCTGCCCGGTATCCACCGCGAACGCCTGTCCGCCTTCTAGTTGACATAGCGGTGAGACCTGGCCAGCAGTCTCGGTGGCAGCACCCGTCAGCGCGGGCGACGCTGCTACGGGCGTCACACCGATAAGCCCCGCGATTGCGAGCGCACCGGCGGCTACCGAAATAGCAAGCCTCGGACGAAACCTGCGTAGTTCCATTCGACTTCCCACCCAGACCTTCAGTCGATCAGGTCGCGAGGGTATCACCAAGATCACCCGCATTCAGCGCTCGATCGACGCTGCTGCGGACGACAGGGGACTGTGTCGACGGGAGGGCGGCTCACCAGTCATGTCGTTCACTGCGGGCCGCGCGCGAGCGCCCGTCACGACTGGCCAGCGCGGATACCGGCACGGCCGATCAAATCGGTATTCTCCGGACCTTTCCGATTCCGCGCATATCGATGGATAACTGGTGGCCGGTGCGTTCCGCGGAACGTACGGATCGACGGCTACGCGCGCGGGCAGAATTGATCGTCCTGCGTCCCGCAGGCGCAGCCTCTTGAGGCAAAACGATGACGACCCCGCCGTTTCTAATTCGGAACTGTTCGACGCTTTGTGACGGATGGCCGCGGCAAAAGGTCGTGATCACGATCGCCAGCTCGAATGCCGGCAGCTTGCGCTTCGGCCGCGCCGGACTCGACCTCGTCTTCCGGCCGGGCAGGCGTGATCGGCCGTCAGCGGCCTCCCGCCGGAACGGATGCAGACCCGGCAGTGCTGCGCTCATCGCCCGGCTGCCGTGCAGCGGGGATGGCGTTGTCGATGAGGACGGCGGCGATCGCGGCGGCGGTGGGGAAGGAGTCGCTGTTGAGGACCTGGGTGCGGGCCGAGGCGCCGTCGATGAGCAGCGCCAGTTGTTCGCCGAGTTGTTCGGGGTTGGTGGC
>JAVRPX010000864.1:0-2840 GCA_032161985.1 Mycobacterium sp. | reverse complement strand
TCGATTGTGACGTAGCAGCCATAATCGCCGCATGACAGGTCAATCCACGGTGACCGATCCCGAAGGCAAGGCGTGGACGGTGCGCAGGCGATGGTTTCCCTGGCGTCGGGCGCTCTCGGTGCGGTCGATCTGGCACAGCACGCCGGACAGCGACAAGCCGGATGACGACGCGACGCCCGCGAACGAAGGCGCGGAGTCGAAATCGTCAGGAAACCCTGTTCTGAACGCGATTCTGACGATCGTCGGTCTGCTGCTCTGGCTCGTCGTCACGGCGGGCAAGGCGGTGCTGATACTGCTCGCGGCCGTGGTCGTGATCACCCTGTCGCTGGCCGATTTCATCCTTCAGCTACTCGTGATGCCGTTCGTTCTGCTCGCCAGGGTGTGCGGCGTGATGCGGTGGCCTGTCCAGGTGGAGCGCGAGCATCAGTTCGTCAGGACCGAATTTGCCGACGGATTCGATTCGGCCGCTGTCCTTCGCGACGACCTCTCCACGCAGATTCAGCATGGCGAGCTGATCGCCGAACCCGTCAAGTCGTAGCCCACTCGCTTTCGGCGACCCAGGCCGACGCCGAGCCTGCGATCGACCACGCCAGCTCCGCCGGAACGTCGATCACCCGATAGCTCTTCACCCCCGCCGCGGTGGCAGCGATCAACGTCGCCACTCCTGCCCGCCTTTGCAGCAGCGTCTGGCGCACAGTCCATCCGATGATTCCCGCCGCGGCGATGCAGTCTCGCCGCCGGTCGAGGCTGCCCGCCCGTGCCACCAGCCACTGCGCGTCCACCCGATGCCCCAATGCCCGCGACCGGTCGAATGCCAGCAGCGCGCAGCACACGGCCAGGACCGCCAACACCGACCACATCCACACCGGCGTCCATGCATACAGCGCGACCATCGCGACCAGCAGCACCGCAGGTAGTGCCAGCGCCCGAGTCCAGCGCCTGCGCGTCGCCACCGCGCCGTGCCCGCGCAGCGCGCCGGTGACTGCCTCGGGCCTGGCGATCAACTCCGCCAGCACCGTCTCGGCCGTCGCCCGGGGACACGGTGGCAGCAGCAGCGACGCCTCGCCGGCGCCGCCCACGCCGGTCATCACCGCATCCAGCCGGGCGCCCCCGAACAGCCGCACCAGCAACGGCTCTCGCAGGGTTCCACCACGCAACCGACGCATGTCATACGTCTGCTCGCGCACCCGCAGCATCCCGTGCTCGAGGTGCAACGCGTCCGCGTCACGACGAAGCACCAGGTTCCCGTACGTCACCAACGACCGCAGTACTGACAGCACGACGGACGCGACCAGCACCACAACCGAGATCACCACCACGCTCGCTACCACCCCGAAGCGCTCCGCCACATCCACCCCGGATTGTGCAATCCGTGAATTCTGCAGCGCCGCACCGACTCCCGCCTGATATGCCAGGCCGACCGCGGCAAGGATCATCGCCAGCCCGGTGAAGCTCAAGGGGCTGTACCGCAGCCAGGACGGCTGCCAGCGGGCCAACTCCCTGCCCGGCTCGGACGCCCCTTCAACGGCAGGTGTAAGCGAATCCGCCAGCAGGATCGCCCTCAGACTAGGGACCTGCTCGGCCTGCACGGCGTCGAGCGCAAACGCAGTGTCGCCCTTGGCCTCCTGACCCGTGCTCACCCGCAGCACTGTCAACCCGAGCAACCGGTGCAACAGCCGCGCGTCGGTCGACACCGAGCGAATCCTGTTGCGCGGCACCGAAAGAACATTGCGCTGAAGCACACCCGTCCGTAGCTGAACCTGTTCGGTGTCGATCCTGTAGGTGGTGGTGAACCACCGGGCCACGCCATATCCAACGATGAGCACGAGCCCGAACAGCGTCCACATGGGATTGCCGGTCGCCGAGCCGAGTACCACCGACCCGATCAGCAGCGGTATCTGGCGAAGCACCTCGTGCACCGGGTGCACCAGCAGCATCCGGGGGCTGAGCCGTTGCCACACCTGATCTTCGGCTGCCGGGCGGTCGCTGCTCATGCCTCGACTTCCGCTCGCTCCGGTCCTCGCTTCGGGCGGGAGCTTGCGGTTCGCCCCAGCGGGCTGGGCCTCGCTGCGATCCTCACTCGCGCTCGTCTTCGGGTGGTCACGTCGCGTCTTCCGCACCGATCGCGGCGATGTCGGTGAGTTGCGCGACGACCCGGTCGGCGACGTCGGAATCCAACGCGACGATGCGCACCGCGCCCGCCGAGGAGGCCGTCGTCACCGTGACATTGGCGAGACCGAACAGCCGGTCAAGCGGGCCGCGTTCGGTGTCGACCGTCTGCACCCGCGAGATCGGCGCGATCCGGCGCTCCTGCACCAGCCAGCCCGTGCGGGTGTAGACAGCCTTCGGCCCGATCTCCCAGCGGTGCACGCGATAACGCCACAGCGGCACGACGGCCACGAAGACGACGAAGCCGAGGACCGTGACGGCCGCAGCGACCAAATGCAGCCAGCCCAAGCGTCGGTCGAGGGTGAACCACACCACCTGGCCCACTGCCAGCATCAGCCACGGAATGGCCGCGCCGATCGCCCACACCAGCGGAGCCTTGCGGCTCGGTGGATTGGCGGGGTCGACCAGATTCACAATTTTTCGAGATGCAGACATTGGTTGACACCGAACAACCGCAGCGTTCGCAGGGTCTTGGCGGGGATCTGTCCCTCCACATCGACGGTGGCCACGATGCTCGGCCGGTCGACGTCGACACGCTCGCCACGCGTGACCACGGTCGCCGACCCTGAAGCCAGCACGTTGCGCACCCAGTCGGCGCGGGTTCCGTAGGGCAGTGCGATCAGGAAGCCGGTCGTGGCCGCGATGGTGTCGACCGGCGTCTCGTAGGCCCG
>JAVRPX010000863.1:0-2853 GCA_032161985.1 Mycobacterium sp. | reverse complement strand
ATCCGGGTCCACCGGACCGCGAAGTACGGCACGCCGCGGGAACGAGCACCGTGCGCGCCGACCCCCAGCACATCGTGGTGCTGTCCGGCGACCAACTCGACGCGCTGTGCGCGCTTGGCCTGCAGTCGCGCATCGTTGCGGCCGCGCTGCCCGACGGCTCGGACACCCAGCCCTCTTATATGGGCAAGGTGGTGCACGACGTGCCTGGCGCGGGCCCCCGCAGCGAGCCGGACCTGCAGGCCATCAAGGCGGCCAACCCCGACCTGATCCTTGGCTCGCAGGCACTGACACCCGACGCGTTTCCGCAGCTGACCGCGATCGCCCCGACGGTGTTCACCGGTCCGCCGGGCGCGGCGTGGGAGGACAACCTGCGCGCGGTCGGCGCTGCGACGGGACGCCTCGACGCCGCGAACGGCTTGATCGACGGCTTCGAGCAGGCCGCCGACAAGACCGGCGCGGACAACGACGCCACCCACTTCCAGGCGTCGGTCGTGCAGTTCACCGACACCACGATGAGGGTGTACGGAGCCACCAACTTTCCAGGCAGCGTGCTGGCCGCAGTCGGTGTGGATCGCCCTGCGGCACAACGGTTTACCGACAAGCCGTACGTCGAGATCGGCACCACCGACACCGACATGGAAAACTCCCCCGACTTCTCCGCCGCCGACGGCGACATCGTCTACATCTCGTTCGCGTCGCCCGCGGCCAAGGACCGCGCCCCGCAGATCCTCGGCAGCGACGCGTGGAAGAAGCTGTCGGCCAACCGCGACAACCGGGTGTTCGCCGTCAACAACGAGGTGTGGCAGAGCGGTGAGGGCATCGTCGCCGCCCGCGGCGTGCTCGCCGATCTGAAGTGGGTCAACGCCCCGATCAACTAATCTCGCGGGAGTGATCCATGTCCTCAAGTCGACGTACCTGCAGCCGCCCGATGTCGTCGAGCAGACCCGGCCCGACCACCTCGAGTTCCTGAAGGCCGAGATCGACGCCGGAAGGCTTCTGCTGGCGGGACGTCAAGAGGACGGGTCCGGCGGCATGCTGATCACCGCCGACATGAGTGTGGAGGACGCGCAGGACATCGTCGACCGCGACCCGTACACCCGCGCCGGGGTGGCCCGCTACGAGCGGTCGTCGTTCAACGGCGCGTACCGGGCCCCAGGCCTTTAGGCTGAAAGTCACAGTTCGAAACGGGATGACGGCCGTCGTTTCGGCCGTTAGTCCCGAGTGAGCCGCATCGATGCGGCAAATCCAACTAGCTTCGCTAAGTTTTTTGGCGCATGCAATTAAAGACGACAAAGAGGACTGATATGACGACGACCGTTTCCGCCTATGCCGCGCCCTCGGCGACCGAGCCGCTGGCCAAGACCACCATTGAACGCCGCGATCCCGGACCGCACGACGTCGCCTTCGACATCCACTTTGCGGGGATCTGTCACTCCGACATCCACACCGTCAAGGGTGAGTGGGGCCCGGCTAACTACCCGTTGGTGGCCGGTCACGAGATCGCGGGCATTGTCACCGCGGTCGGTTCAGAGGTGACCGCGTTCGAGGTCGGCGATCGCGTCGGCGTTGGCTGCTTTGTCGACTCGTGCCGGGAATGCAGTAGCTGCCTGGCCGGCGAGGAGAACTACTGCAAGCGCGGCATGACAGGCACCTACAACGCGGTTGGCCGCGACGGTGAGGTCACCCAGGGTGGGTACAGCGGCGCGATCGTCGTCGACGAGAATTACGTGCTGCGTATCCCCGATTCGATACCGCTGGACGCTGCCGCGCCGCTGCTGTGTGCCGGTATCACGCTGTATTCGCCACTGCGCCACTGGAATGCCGGACCCGAGACGCGGGTCGCCGTGGTTGGCCTCGGCGGGCTCGGTCACATGGGTGTCAAGCTCGCTGTCGCGATGGGCGCCAAGGTGACGGTCTTGAGCCAGTCGCTCAAGAAGATGGAAGACGGCCTTCGGTTGGGCGCAGCCGAGTACTACGCCACCTCCGACCCTGAGACGTTCACCAAGCTGGAAGGCTCGTTCGACCTGATCTTGAACACCGTGTCTGCCAACTTGGATCTGGACGCCTACATGAGCCTGCTCGACGGCGACGGCACCCTCGTCGAACTCGGCATGCCCGAGCATCCCATGGTGCTTGCCCCTGCACCGCTGGTCTCGATGCGTCGCAGCCTGTCGGGTTCGATGATCGGCGGCATCCCGGAAACCCAAGAGATGCTTGACTTCTGCGGCGAGTACGACGTGCGCCCCGAAATCGAGGTCATCCAGCCGGATTACATCAACGAAGCCTACGAGCGGGTGCTCGCCAGTGATGTGCGGTACCGCTTCGTCATCGACACCGCCTCGCTGCGCTGACGGCTACAACCCGGCGTCTCACGAGCACGGTGACCAGATGGACCACGCGGCGTAGACGCACGGATATGTAGCGGGGAACGCCCAAAGAAACGTGTTCAACCCCATCAACACAGCACACGAGACGTGGAAGATCAGGCCGCCGAGCAAAAAGATCAGTAGGCCGGGCAGTGGAAGCAGCAGCACAATAGGGAAGGCGAGTTCGAGCGCGATGACCGACCACTGCGCCAGGAGGCACAGCCTCGGGCGCCGCAGAAGGTAATTCGCAACAGCGGAGCTTCCGAACCGGTGGGTGCCGAGTATGTGGGCCAGAATGGGCTCGCTGCGCCAGGCCGGAGACACGACCTTGACGGCACCCGCGGTGAAGTAACTCAACATGAGTTGCGCCACAAGAAAAATAGCGGCGACGCGCGAATCGTACCAACCGAGATGACCGAGATCGGGAGATTCCGGCGCAATTTCACGGGCCGTTAATCGACGGAATTAGCGCACCACATGAATGTCA
>JAVRPX010000862.1:0-3134 GCA_032161985.1 Mycobacterium sp. | reverse complement strand
GCGGGAAAGGGTGAAGCGATTACTTCACCCGATCCCGCGTCGGCTGGATTCGGTGTCGTCACTGCAATCCCGTCGGAGACCCTATCGGTCATTCGGTCCGGACCCCATCCTCACCAATATCCTGCTCTCGCGCTAGGTGACTAGGCGATTGCATCGACGGACTTGAGCAGACGCTCCTTGAAGGCGGCCGGCAGCGGAACGTAGCCCGCCGCGGACAGGTTGGCCTGGCCCTGGTTTGCCGAGATGATTAGGAACGACTTCACCGCCGCGGCGGTGTCGGCGTCGTAGCCCTTCGAGCAAACGATCTCGTAGGTCGCCAGCATGAGCGGGTAGGAACCGGCTTCCTTGCTGGCGTACAACGCGTTCAGGTCGAGGATCAGGTCGTTGCCCTCACCCTTGAACTTGGCGGTGTCGACGGCCTTCCCGGTGGTCTCGTCGGTCAGCTCGACGGGACCCGCGCCGCTGTCAATCTGGGCCATCTTCAGGCCCGCCTGCTGCGCGAAGCCCTTCTCGACATAGCCGATGCCGCCCGGGGTGGCCTGAATGGCCTGCACGACACCCGACGACTTCTGGGCACCCTCACCCGCGCCGCCCTGGAACTCCTTGCCTGCGCCCTTGGTCCATGCGGCAGGCGCAGCGGCTCCCAGGTACTTCTGGAAGTTGTCGGTGGTGCCCGAGGAATCCGACCGGTAGATCGGCTTGATGTCGGCGTCGGGCAGCGTGGCGCCGCTGTTCAGCGCGGCGATGGCGGGGTCGTTCCACTTCTTGATCTCGCCCTGGAAGATCTTGGCCACCACGTCGGCGTTGACGACGAGCTTGTCGACGCCCTCGACGCTGTAGGCCAGCGCGACCGGGCCGAACACCAGCGGCAGGTTCCACGCCGGGTTGCCACCGCAACGGTCAGCGGCCTTGGTGACCTGGTCGTCCTTGAGAGCCGAGTCGGAGCCTGCGAAGTCGACCTGCTTGGCGATGAACTGGTCAACGCCTGCGCCCGAACCTGTCGGGTTGTACGCCAGGGTCTTGCCGGAGCAGACCTGGCCCCAGACCTTGTTGAACTCGGCGATGGCGTTCTGCTGAGCGGTCGACCCCTCGGCCGTCACCGAGTTCTTGCCGCCGCAGTCTGCGGCGGTCGCGTTGCCCGCCGGGCTGGCGGTACCACTGCTGGTGGTTCCGGCGTTGTTGTCGCTGCCGCACGCGGTCAGAGTCAGCGCGGCGATCGCCGTCGCGGACAGGGTCGTGCCGAGTGTCTTGCCAATGCGGTTGAGCTTCACTGATCCCACTTTCGGTTGACGGCTTTGAACTCCCCGGCAACGTATGCGGCCGTGGTGGACGGCTCTGGGATGGAAAGTGAACGGAAGGTGAACAGGTCCAGCTAATTCACAGCTGGGGCCGCGTACGCGGCGTCGACACTGAATACGTCGAAACCCAGTCGCTGATAAGTCTTTACGGCCGCCGAGTTATCTGCCTCGACGTAAAGCATCACCACCGATTGTTCACTTTTCAACAGCCGCTCGGCGAGGTGATGCAGGCCGACCAATGTGAGTGTGGCTCCAAGCCCGCGGCCCTGCGCGGCAGGGTCGACACCGACAACGTAAACCTCGCCGAGTTCCTTACCGTGCACCTTCGTCCAGTGAAACCCAAGGAGCTCGCCGGAGTGCTCGTCGACGGCCATGAACAGTCCGGCGGGGTCGAACCACGGCTCTGCGCGGCGCTCGGCGATGTCGGCTTCCGTCCACCCGCTCTGCTCGGGATGCCATGCGAATGCGGCGTTGTTGACGCGCAGCAGCTCGCTGTCGTCGGCCGGGCCCGAGTACGTCCTGATGCGCACACCATCGGGAACCGTGAGCGCAGGCAGGCCGGTCAACGGCCGTCGCATCTGCAGCAGCTCGCGAACGGCGACCAGGCCGAGCGCGGCGGCCGTGGCGCGCGCGGGCTCCAGGTTGCCATGCGCCCAGACGCGGGCACCGTCGCCGCCCTCGGATAGCCCCGCGCGGGCCAACGCCGAGCCGATGCCGCGGCGCCTGGCGTTCGGATGCACCGCGAGTTCGGCCATGGCGGGGGCCTCGGTGAGGTTCAGATAACCGGATATGTTGTCGCCGTCGACGGCCAGCAGGTGCTTGGTGCGATCGTGCGCGAGCTCTCTCAACACCTGATCGCCCACGGGCGCGACGCCGTCAGCCTGTTTGGCCGCGGCGATCAACTCGCGGACCTGAGTCTGTTCGTCCTCGGACAGGCCCGTGCGCCAGCCGATCGACGTCACGGACTGCGCAGCGGATCGACCAGTGCGTCGCCCAGGCTGTCAGGCGCCTCGTAGCCCGCGTCGTCGATCATGTCGTCGGCCAGTTCGGAGCCCGGCGCCGGTGGCCTGCCGCGTGCGGGCCGGACCGCCTTGTAGCCGACATTGCGCACAGTGCCGATCAATGATTCGTATTCGGGGCCGAGTTTGGCGCGCAGCCGCCGCACGTGCACGTCGACGGTTCGGGTGCCGCCGAAAAAGTCGTAACCCCATACCTCTTGGAGCAACTGGGCGCGGGTGAACACCCGACCGGCGTGCTGCGCCAGATACTTCAGCAGCTCGAATTCCTTATAAGTGAGGTCAAGCGGCCTGCCGCGCAGCCGCGCGGTGTACGTGCCCTCGTCGATGACCAACTCGCCGAGACTGATCTTGCCGAGGTTCTCCTGATTGGCCACGCCTCCTCGACGTCCAACCAGCAGCCGCAGCCGTGCGTCGATCTCGGCGGGGCCGGTGCTCGGAAGCAGAATCTCGTCGAGTCCCCATTCGACGTTGACGGCCACCAGGCCGCCCTCGTTGACGACGGCCACGACGGGCACCGTCGTCCCTGTCGTCCCAAGCAGGCGACACAGGCCGCGTGCGGCGGCCAGATCAGTGCGCGCGTCGACGATCGCCACATCCGCAGTGCCCGCCTCGAGAAGGGAGGACACCTCCGTCGGCGCCGTCCGCACGGTGTGCGCAAGCAACGACAACGAGGGCAGCACTGATTCAGGGTGGGGATCGACGGTCAGTAGCAATAGATCCAACTGGCCCTCCAGCAGCCATAGGGACCTCGCCCGGACAACGATGTCGGTGGTGACTTCCCAGATTCATGCCTGACACACAGCCGTTACCCGGCCGA
>JAVRPX010000861.1:0-2606 GCA_032161985.1 Mycobacterium sp. | reverse complement strand
CTTAGCGGCGGTCGAGATCAATAAGGCCGAGGCGGGCGGCCTTGAGAAGGCGCCGCGGCACCTTGTGCTGCTGACCGGCGACGGTCACACCCACGAGTTCGGGGCGCTTGGCTTTCCACTGCGCGCGCCGGCTACGGGTGTTCGAGCGCGACATCCTGCGCTTGGGCACGGCCATGATCGAACTTCTCCTCTTCGGGGGTGCTGCCGCACGAGGTGTTCTGCGGCGGCAATTGCTCTTCAGGATAGCCGGTGGCCTGCATAGGCTCCAAAACAAGCAAGCGCCTTGACGTGAAACCGGAGGTACCGGCTAACCTACCGGTTGGTTGGGTCGATGACGACGACGGGAGAGCGTGTGCCATCTGCAGTGCGCATCGGCAACTGCTCGGGCTTCTACGGCGACCGGCTGGCGGCGATGCGGGAGATGCTGACCGGCGGCGACCTGGACTACCTGACCGGCGACTACCTCGCCGAGCTGACCATGCTGATCCTGGCCCGCGACCGCGCCAAGTCGCCCGACCGCGGCTATGCCAAGACCTTCTTGACCCAGCTCGAGGACTGCTTGGGCACGGCGCTCGATCGCGGTGTGCGGATCGTCGCCAACGCGGGCGGGCTGAACCCCGCCGGGCTGGCAATCGCGGTGCGGGAGCTGGCAGAGCGGCTCGACCTGTCGGTCAACGTCGCCCACGTGGAGGGCGACGACCTGGTCGGACGGGCCGAGGAGCTTGGATTCGGCGCGCCGTTGGCGGCCAACGCCTACCTCGGGGCGTGGGGTATCGCAGACTGCCTGCGCAATGGCGCCGACGTGGTGGTGACGGGCCGGGTGACCGATGCGTCGGTGATCGTCGGACCCGCCGCGGCCCACTTCGGCTGGGCACGCACCGACTACGACGCACTGGCGGGCGCCGTTGCGGCGGGCCACGTCATCGAATGCGGCGCTCAGGCCACCGGCGGGAACTACGCGTTCTTCACCGAGATCGCCGATCTCACGCACCCGGGCTTCCCGCTCGCCGAGATTCACGCCGACGGGTCTTCGGTGATCACCAAACATCCCGGCACTTCAGGTGCGGTCACCGTCGGCACAGTCACAGCCCAGCTGCTCTACGAAATCAGCGGTGCCCGCTATGCGAACCCTGATGTGACGCTGCGCGTCGACACCGTCGAGTTGTCCGACGCCGGTCCCGACCGCGTGCAGATCAGCGGCGTCAAGGGCGAGCCGCCACCGCCGACCTTGAAGGTGTCGCTGAACAGCATCGGCGGCTTCCGCAACGAAATGGCATTGGTGTTGACGGGCCTGGATATCGAGGAAAAGGCCGAATTGGTGCGCAGGCAACTCGAGACCAGCCTCAAGGTCAAGCCTGCCGAGATGGTGTGGACGCTGGCACGCACCGACCACGCCGACGCCAATACGGAGGAAGCCGCCAGCGCGCTACTTCGCTGCGTCGTCAGGGATCGCGACCCCGAAACTGTCGGTCGTCAATTCTCTTCGGCGGCAGTGGAACTCGCACTCGCGAGCTATCCGGGTTTCCACGCCACCAGCCCGCCCGGCCAAGGCCAGGTGTACGGCGTGTTCACGCCCGGCTACGTCGACGCCGCCGCCGTGCCGCACGTCGCCGTGCATGTCGACGGCAGGCGTACGGAAATAGCTCCCGCCGCCGAGACGCTGGAGTTGGCTCCCGTCCCACCGTTCGCACTCCCCGAGCCGCTGCCGTTCGGCGAGACCCGGCGCGTCCCGCTCGGCGTGATCGCAGGCGCACGCAGCGGCGACAAGGGCGGCTCCGCCAACGTCGGCGTGTGGGTGCGCAGCGGGGCGCATTGGCGCTGGCTCGCGCATGCCCTGACGGTGGACAAGCTGCGCGAATTGCTACCCGAGACAGCCGATCTGCCCGTCACTCGACATGTGTTGCCCAACCTGCGGGCGGTCAACTTCGTCATCGACGGCATCCTCGGGCAGGGCGTTGCGTATCAGGCGCGGTTCGACCCACAGGCGAAGGGGCTGGGCGAGTGGCTGCGCAGCCGCATCATCGACATCCCTGTCGAGTTCTGCACTGACATACCGGAGGAGTTCCTGTGAACATCTGGCACACACCGGAGCGCGAACAACTGCGAAAGACGGTGCGCACGTTCGCCGAACGTGAAGTCCTGCCGAACGTCGACGAGTGGGAGCGCATCTGCGACCTGCCGCGCGAGCTTCACCGAAAGGCCGGTCAAGCCGGTCTGCTCGGCGCAGGCCTGCCCGAGGCAGTCGGCGGTGGCGGCGGCGATGGCGCCGACGCGGTGATCATCTGCGAGGAAATGCATTACGCAGGCACGCCCGGCGGGGTTTGGGCCTCGCTGTTCACCTGCGGAATCGCGGTGCCGCACATGATCGCCTCCGGCGATCAGCGGTTGATCGACACGTACGTGCGGCCCACCCTGCAAGGCGAGTTGATCGGCAGCCTGGCCATCACCGAACCCGGCGGCGGCTCCGACGTCGGGCACCTCACCACGCGCGCCGTTCGTGACCCCTCTGGAAATGGGGACTACATCATCAACGGCGCCAAGACCTACATCACGTCAGGAGTCCGCGCCGACTACGTCGTGACCGCGTCACGCACCGGTGGCCCTGG
>JAVRPX010000860.1:0-3345 GCA_032161985.1 Mycobacterium sp. | reverse complement strand
CCCAAGACCGAGACCAAGAAATCGGAAAACCGCTTCTTCAACGATGTCGAAGGCCTGCGAGGCATCGCCGTCGCGCTGGTCGTGCTGTTTCACGCGGGTGTGCCGCACATGGCTGGCGGCTTTGTGGGCGTCGACGTGTTCTTCGTCATCTCGGGCTTCCTGATCACCGGCCTGCTGCTGCGTGAGTTCGAGCGCAACGGGCGGGTGTCGTTCAGGGGCTTCTATGCGCGCCGCGCGCGCCGCATCATTCCCCCGGCGGCCGTGACCATCATCGCGACGTCGATCGCCGTCTGGTTCCTAATGCCGATGCTCTCGGTCTTCCGCCAGGCACTCGATCTGCTGGCCGCAACGATGAACTTCGCCAACTGGCGCTTCATCGCCGCGGGCAAGGACTACCTCGCCGGGGCGTCAGACGACAGCGTTGCCACGCACTTCTGGTCGCTTTCCATCGAGGAACAGTTTTACTTCATCTGGCCCGTGCTGTTGGTCCTGCTGGCCGTGCTGGCCAAGCGCATGCGGTGGTCCATCCGCATGGTCGTCGGCTGGGGAATCGCCGTGGTCACCGCCGCCTCCATGTTGGCGTCGCTGCACTTTACGGCCAGCGACCCCACCCTGTCTTATATGGCGACCCACACGCGCGCATGGCAATTCGGCGTCGGCGGAATCGTCGCGGTTGCGGGCCCGCTGCTAACCGGCTTGATCACAAGATTGTCCGTGCGAGTGGCGATGTGGGTGCTCGGTTGGGCGGGACTGGTGGCAGTGCTGGTGGCGACGGTGGCCTACGACCACACCACGCCCTATCCGGGCGTGGCCGCGTTGTTACCGACGCTCGGTGCCGCCGCGATCATTGTGGCCGGACAGGTGGCCGGCAGCAGCGGGCCCGCCGTCGGATCGTTTCTCTCGGCGCGCCCCTTGCGGTGGCTGGGCAAGGTCTCCTACGGCTGGTATCTGTGGCACTGGCCCGCTCTGGTGCTGTTCAAGAGCTACACCCACAACACCAGTTGGCTGACGTTGGTGGGCGTGACCATGGCGGCACTGGTGTTGGCGTGGGCCTCCACCGCACTGCTGGAACGCCCGATCATGTCGTCGCGCGAACTGAAGCGCAACCTGCAGGCCTCGCTGTCTGTCGGTTTCACCGGCACCATTGCGGCCGCCGCGGTGACGATGGCCCTCGGCGTCCTGGCGGTCAACCTTGCCAGCGGGGCCGCTTCATCCAATCCGTCGGTGAGCTTCGAATCCGTTTTCGGCGCCGACACCGGCGCGAAATCGGGACCGGTCACACCGAACCCGTTCAAGGCCTTCGACGATCGTCCCGAGCGCGACGAGTGCCTGGTTCCGCTGGGCAAGCGCGAACAACCGAGCACCTGCGTGGATGGCCCAGCAGACGGCGTGCCAGCGGTGCTGTTCGGCGACAGCCACGCACAGCAGTGGCTGCCGGTGGTTCAGGTCATCGCCAAGGAAAATAATTGGCGGCTCAACCAATTCACCAAGGCGGCATGCCCGGTCGCCGCCCTGCAACCCAGGGACGGCCGCACCGACCCGTTCACGAAGTCAGACTGCCTCGGCTGGCGCGAGGACAGCGTCAAGGCGATCATCGCGCTGAAACCCAAGTACATCGTGATCAGCTCGCTGTCCACGTACGTGCCCGACTACCAGGAGTTCAAGACCGCCTGGGATCAAACACTGAACCAACTGCGGACGACGGGCGCGAAGTTGATCTACTTGCGGGATACGCCGTACCCGAACAAGAACATGCCCGAATGCATCTCGGGCGCCACCGACAACTGGTCCGACTGCGACTTCAACCTGAACAACACCCCCCGGACCGAACCCATTGTCACCGACCAGGTTCGGGGCCAGAACCTCGACATCCCGGTGCTCGACCTCAACGCATACCTGTGCGAGGACAACAAATGCCGCGCGGTGCGCAACGGCACGTTGCTCTACCGCGACGACTCCCACCTGACAGCAACCGCGGTCAAGGCGCTGCTGCCGGCCGTCCAAGCGCAGATCCGTGACAAGGGAATCGACCTGAGCGGCCGCTGACGTCGGCGGGCGACCGCTCGGCCGTCCCGTAGGGTGTCTTTGCCAGACACATGACGGTCAGGAGGCGTCGTTGCCCAGCGGACAGGCGGCGAGGGTGTCGCGTCGCAGCCTGCTCGCATCGATCCCCCTGGCGGCGTTCACCATGATGGCCGCGGGCGGATGCCAAAGGTCCGAACCAAGCCAACCAAGCCAACCAAGCCAACCTCGCCAGTCACGCCAGTTCGGTCTGGCGGCAACCGGTCTTGACGACGCGACGGTGCAGCGGTCACAGGCCGCCGCGCAGCAATTGGGCAAACACTTGGACGTGCTGACCGTCTACGAGGCATTCGTCTGGGAGAGGTCGCTGCCCACCACGTTTCTGGATGCCGCCGCGGCCGCCGGCTGCACCCCGGAGTTGACATGGGAACCCTGGGATCCCCGCGCCGGCAAGCACCAGGCGGCTTACACGGCTGGACAGATCGCAGGTGGTAGATACGACACCTATGTGCGCTCCTGGGCCAAGCAGGCGGCCTCCTATGACAAGCCGTTCCGGCTTCGGTTCGCACACGAAATGAACGGAGACTGGTACCCCTGGGCGGTGGGATCACCGGGCGGTTCGCCTGAGGATTACGTCGCGGCCTACCGCAGAGTCCGGGGCATATTCGACGACGCGGGCGCCAAGCGCGTGGAGTGGGTGTGGTGCCCGAACGTCATCATTAACGGCAATGCCGAGGCGATCTCACGGTGCTATCCCGGCGACAACTTCGTCGACATCGTCGGCGTCGACGGCTACAACTTCGGCGATCGGCCAGGCCATCAATGGACCCAGCCGGCTGAGCTTTTCGGCACTGCGGTGGCCCTTGTCGCCCAACTCGCGCCGGGCAAACCGGTGTGGATCAACGAGGTCGGCTGCGGCGACCAAGGCGGCGACAAGTCCCACTGGATCTCCGATTTCATCACCTGGCTTGCCGGCACCGACGTCCGCGGACTGATCTGGTTCGAGGTCGACGGCAACCCGGATGCGCCCGACTGGCGGCTCACGAGTTCGGCCGCAACCACCGCTGCGGCCAAGGCCGCATTGGCGTCCTGGTAGCGCGGCTGATCGGGGTCAGCAGTTGCCGACGGCAGGGACGCCGGCGAAGCGATCCGCGATCCACTCGCCCAAGGGCGCACCTGGATCAAGTTTGTGCCCTTGGTCTTGCAAGCGGATCCGCAAAATGGTGTCGCCCAGCGCGCAGGCCCGGCCCATGGCGACCTCGGTCCATTCCGGGGGAACGGTTTGATCCGATCCACCGTAGATTGCCAACAGCGGGATTTTGG
>JAVRPX010000859.1:0-2772 GCA_032161985.1 Mycobacterium sp. | reverse complement strand
ATCGGCCATCCCGGTCACCCTCGACCTCACGATTGACCAACGCCTACAGGACTCAGTCGAAGTCGGCGTGTATTACGTTGTGTCCGAAGCACTGACCAACGCCGCCAAGCACTCTCGTGCGACCCAGCTGGTCGTATCCGGACAAACGAAGGATTACACGCTGGCGCTGTCGATTCACGACGACGGAATCGGGGGTGCCGACATGGGCAACGGCTCAGGGCTCGTCGGGCTCGCAGACCGGGTCGAGGCCCTCGGCGGGCGGATGCGCATCAAGAGCCCAGCCGGAAGGGGAACGTCGCTGGCGGTCACGATTCCACTCGACGGCACGTGAGCCCTGAATGTGGCGCGCGGCGGCGGACGCCTCCGGGCAGCCGCGATACAGCCCACTTGCCCGGCCGCTTCAATTGGTGTCAGCGCGCGTGCCTCGCGAGGCTTTCAGGGGCTGAATTCGATTGTCTCGAAAGGACTCTCGAACCGGGCTGACCAGTGGAGATCGTTTCCAGCCATCCCCGTCACCTCTCCGAATTCGCACCTAGTTGTGACACCGCCGTGACAGGGTGAGCCACGACTTACCGGACGCGAGGCCCTAAGCGCGCGGTCATTGTCAGCGGGGGTGGAATAGCAGGGCACCCGAGTCCCCGCCGAATGGCTGTTGGTTCTGGGCGGCCTCTTGCGCGGCTGCCCCGGGAGTAGCGACGATTTGGGCGTTTCCCGGGCTCTGCTGCACGGTAGTGTCGGGCGCGGCGATCGGTGCCAGTCCAATGGCTGCCGCGGATGCGGCGATGGCCAGTGGTGCGACGTATTGCAGTTTCAATTTTTGCTGTCGCCGGCGCTAGCCACCAAAACTGTTTGAGGAGAGCCGGAAATCCCGCATTGTGGCTAGTTGGAATGCTGATCGCCACCCGTGGAAGAGCTCCGTTGGCCGTCGCCCTTCGAGCCGCTGCAGTTAAGCCCGAACGACAAGACCACTGAGTCGCACAAAAAGATAACGGCATCGCCCACAAGGGGCTGAATGCCGCTGCCGAGGGCGTTGGCCAAGGCAATTCGCGAGAATTATAGCGACCAACTCAGAGATAGATTGTCCTGTCCGCTAGACAACTGTTGCTGCACAACAGGATAACCAATACGGAGTAATTGTTGATGTGCAATCAATGTTGTCAACGAAACCAACTGGGCGACAACACTATTGAGTCATAGCGGGAGAGCGGCTCTTGGCGGCACCCCCTGCAGCGCTCATGCGCGGTGGTCACCTATGGTTTCGGCAGAGCGCCGCATCAGATGGCGGAGGCGGCGTTGGTGATCAGTTCGAGTACCTGGGTCGGCCGGGTGGCGAACGAGGCGTGGCTGGTGTCGAGCGCGATGGTTTCGCGGGCGTGGATACGCTCAGCCATCCACCGCTCGGTCTGCGGCGGGATCATTCGGTCTTGGGCCGAGACCTGATACCAGCTTGGCTTGTTTGCCACGCCGGCTCCCCGGGGACATCGTCCAAGCAGCGACGTGTGAGTGGCCTTTGGGTTGTTGCCATGAACAGCGACTCGGTGTCATCGAGGTCCTGGCAAAAGCGTCGTGGAACGTGTCCTGGCGGTGCCACAGGAAGTCGTCGTCGAAGGCAGGGCTGATACTCGTCCAGCCGGGCGCGGGGTCGCTACTGGCGAGAACTCTATTCACGCTTTCGCTCTGCGCCGGGGCGAACGCGGCGAGGTAGACCAATCCCACCACGTTGGCTACTCGGCCAGCGCCGGTGATCACGGCCCCACCGTAGGAATGGCCCACCAGCAGGGTCGGACCCCCCATCCATTCGGCCAGCTTCCGGGTGTTTGCAATGTCATCAGCCAGCGACGTGAGCGGGTTCTGCGCCGCCATCACTCGATGCCCCGCTTGGTACAGCCCTGGGATGATGGGCCGCCAGTGCGATCCGTGAGCAAACGCGCCATGCACAAGAACGATGTTGAGGTTGTCGGTCATGATGCAACCTCCTCGAATGAGTGTCGTGTTGCCCTAAGCCAGCAGTGACGGGAGCGCGCGGGAATTGTCGTGGGACCTCACAAACTGGACCGCTCGGGACAGCGCCGTCGGGGGCGAACATCACCACTCGTTGACGGGCGCGCGCATACCGGTGACCGAATCGGCGACGCCGAGCCGCTGCAGTAGCCGCATGCTGTTGGGGTAGAGCCCAACTCCCGCACCGACCTCGCCGAGCTCGGCGGCTTGCTCGTACACCCTCACTTCGGCTCCGGTGGACCGCAGCGCCAACGCCGCCGATGGCGCCACCGACGACAACCACACGCAACGACCGCATCGCAACCTCGTGGCCTTTGGATTCGGCCTCAACGTCTTTCAATGGCAGGGCGTTACCGCAGCAGGGTCGGCCCGGCTGGTGTCAGAACGAGGATTGCGCAGAAGCGGACGTGTGTCGTCAACGCTGACCCATGAATGCCCCCCGCTAGCTGGAATCGGTCCTACCCGTCAGTAGCAGGCCCCACTTGGGGTTGGCGGTAACGACAATTGATGTTCGACAGCGCGAGACTAGAATCCGTTGCGCAACCACAGTAGGAGATGACGATGACGTCAAATCGAGCAGTGACCTACCTGGGCCCCGGAAAGGTTGCCGTCCAGGAAATCCAATACCCTAAGCTGGAGGTCCGGGACGGACCGGGTGTCCCCCCGGCGAACATCGGCCGCCAATGCCAGCATGGTGTCATCCTGAAAGTTGTCAGCACCAACATCTGCGGCAGCGATCAGCACATGGTTCGCGGACGCACAACCGCCCCT
>JAVRPX010000858.1:0-2956 GCA_032161985.1 Mycobacterium sp. | reverse complement strand
GTCGGGATCGTCGAGACGCGGACGTCGATGTTCTGGTCGTGCGCCTGCAAATTGATCCGGCCATCCTGCGGCAGGCGGCGCTCCGCGATGTCCATGTGCGCCATGACTTTCAACCGCGAAAGGATCGCCGATTGGAGCAGCCGCAATTGCGGCGGCACCGCCACTTCGTGCAGGATGCCATCGATCCGATAACGGATGCGCAGGTCGTTCTCCAGCGGCTCGACGTGAATGTCCGTGGCGCGTTCCACGATCGCTTCGCGAATGACCTGGTTCACGAACTTCACCACCGACGCTTCCGGATCGTTCGCGTCGAGGTCGGTCGCCATTTCGATGTCCTGCACACCCTCGAAGGAACGGTTCGTCTTGAGAATTTCGTCGAACGTCTCGGCGCCGACGCCGTAAACGGTTTTCATCGCGCGCAGAATCTGAGCGCGCGGCACCAGCACCCATTCGGTCGGCCGCTTCAATAACTGCGACGCGAGCTGGCGCCCGACCGAGTTAAACAAATCATACGTCGCCAGCACCACCGTCTTGTCCCGTGTCTCGATCGGCAGGATGTGATGCTGGAACACGAACCGGCTCGGCAGGAGCGACAGCGTCGCACGCTCGATCCGTTTCGTATCGATCGACATCACCGGCACCTGGAAAAAATTCCCGATCGCTTCGAGGAACCGCTGCTCGTCCACCTTGCCCGAGTCGAGCACCTGGGTCGTCCAGGAACCACCGTTCAAGTTCGTGGAAAGCTCCACCGCCTCGTCACGCGAGGGCACGCCACTCGCGAGTAAAAGATCGATGAGCGAATTACTGATGGCCGGATTCACGCGCTGATCTTAGTCGATATCGCGTAAATTGTCATGCGCCTCGACGTACGACGCAGTTTCCGCTTGGATTGCGGCACCCATGAAAACCCTCATCACAACCCTCGCGGTTCTCACCCTGTCATTCACCACTTCGTTCGCCAAGGACGGCCCGTTCACCAGCGTGATCATCCCCGACGGCGGCAAATCGTTGCAGATCGATCTGTCCGCGCATCAGTGGATCAAGATTACGAACTTTACCCAAAATTCGGTGAACAACGCCATGCCGGCGATGCCTGCCGGAGTTGCGTTGTTCAAGGGCGATGCCGCCCTATGGGTCTTGTTTGCTACCGATCCTCAGGCACACGCCGCTCATGAGGATGTTTTCGTCGGTGGTCCGGCAACCCTGGTCATCGCGCCTCCCGAAAAGACCCAGACCAACGGTAGCGCTATCGTGTTCCTTACCTACCAGCGCGGGTCGGACTAACGGCGGTCATCCCGAGGCTGGCGAAGCGCGCCGAGGGACCTCGCAGTTGCAATCCGCGCTACCGCGAAACACAGCACGCGTTCCATGACGGCGTTCGCCATCATAACGCGGAAGCGGTGAAGCGATTGAGAGGTCCCTTGCCGTCTGCGCGGCTCGGGATGACAAGCAAGACGACGCGCGCGCGCTCCCCAGAATTACTTCATCCCCGGCAGATCGGGACCGGGCAGCTGGATCTGCTTGTCTTCGCCCGGCTTAGGACAATCAGGACATTCCCCTTGCTCGAGTTCCGGGCCGAAATGAGTTGCGTCCTCATTCTTTTGCCGCAGCCGATAAATATCGAGTTTTGTCAGCGCGACCTCGGGACGCATCAAAACAATGAGCTCACTCCGGTTATTCGTCTTATTAGTATCTCGGAAGAGCCCTCCGATAAGCGGAATGCGACTCAAGATCGGAATTCCGGTTTTTGAGACGCGCTTATTATCGGTGATCAACCCACCGAGCACGATGGTCGAGCAGTTCGGAGCGGAGACTGTCGTCTTAATATAACGGGTCGCGATATTGGGGATGGAGTTTCCATCGATGGTTGTCGAGTCCGCCACGCTATCGAGCTTCTGCAGGATATCGAGCGTCACTTCTTTTTCCGAATTAATGAGAGGTACCACTTCGAGTTGAAGCGCTACTTTCTTGTATTGGATGCTTGATTGTGTGCCAAAATTGTTGACGGGCGTTTGGCCCGGAATTGAGGTCGTATTACTGATCGACGAAAGCGTGCTGACCGGCACCGGGATTTCCTGGCCGGAAGCGATGATGGCCTTCTTATTGTTGGTGGTGAACACGACCGGGCGATTGATCACCTTAAAGCGGCCGGTGGAATCAAGCATGTGAACGACTGCCGCGAGGCTTGTTCCCGCGGCCAAATAAACATTTGTGCCTGCAGCCGCAGCGTTCGCTAGATTGGTAAACGTTACGATGTTGCCAGGGTTGAAAACGCTGGGTACGCCGTTAGCGCCCCCAGTTGCAGGGGGTATCCCCGTCTGGTTGGTCGTACCGGCGGCGCGGTTGGCGTTCCGAGCAAAGTAATCAATTCCAAAATCCTTTTCGTTGTTGATCGTCAACTCGCCGATCACCGTGCTCAATGCGACCTGCGGCGCCTTGATATCCATCTCGTCGAGAAGTTTCCCGACTTTCACAACCACTTCCTGATTGCCTAACACAATGATCGAGTTCGAGCGCTGATCGGCAATGATTTTGGCGTTGCCGATTGTTACCGCTTTCGGCGCTGTATCGACGGCCTGGGTGGAAAGCTCCTCCGAAAAATTCTGGCTGCCGCTGCTGCTGCTGGAGGAACTGGAATCACTTGTGCTCGTGTTTCGTCGCTGATTTTGCTGGGCCTGCTGCTGCGGCGCGGCGGGATTGCTGGTCTCCCCCCCTGGCCCCTGATTGGTGCCCGGTTCGGTTAATATTTGCACGATGACCGGCAGGACTTCCGCGGCGCTGATATACCGCAGCGCGCGCGTGACCGGCTTGGCAAATTCGACGTTCGCGTCGAACTCCGAGATCAACTTCTTGATGAACGGCATGTTCACCGGGCGGGTGATCACGTGGATCCGGTTGGTGCGCACGTCGGCGGCGATCTTGATCTTGCCGACGACGATCGAATCTTCCGAGAGCG
>JAVRPX010000857.1:0-2981 GCA_032161985.1 Mycobacterium sp. | reverse complement strand
CCGTGCTGCGCATGATGATCCAGCAGCCGCTGGTCGCAGCCGCCCGCGCCGGCCAGTACGACGTGATCTGCACCGTCGCCGGCGGCGGATTGTCGGGGCAGGCGGGCGCCGTGCGTCACGGCATCTCGAAGGCGCTGACCTATTTCGAGCCTGACTTGCGCGGCGTCCTGAAAAAGGGCGGCTTCCTCACCCGCGACTCCCGCGTGGTGGAGCGCAAGAAGTACGGCAAGGCGAAAGCCCGCCGCTCGTTCCAGTTCTCGAAGCGGTAACGCTTCGCGCGAGCGTAGGACAATCAAAAGGCGGTTGCCGGAACGGCGGCCGCCTTTTTCTTGTTCTTTGCTCTAGGAAGCGATTGTAACAAGTGGTGCGGGGACGATAGGTCTTTGGCAGGTCGCGCCACGGCGCACCTGATCGCAGAACCCAAAAGATGCCATTAAGCACGCAACGGTCCTTACACGCCGAACGTCACGCAGTTTGTTCGGCAGCATCGGTTGATGGCAGTCCATTCGTAGTCGCTGAGTTCGTAGCGCATGATTCGAGGGCTCCGCTTCGGAGCTTGAATCACGTCCATGGCGGCCCCATCAACCGAATGGTCCGTGGCGGTGCCGCTAATGCTCTGAACTTACTTCCGCTTTTTGCGGCAAAGCGGACATGGCCGGACTTGCTGTTGGCTCGACCCGGTCGCGAATGACCCTAAACCAACCTCGAAGACCCATCCCTCGCGCGCCTGGTCGCCACCCAACAACGGACACCTGCGCGCCAAGCGTCAGAGTGATCGGCGACTACGCCCGTCTGCAACGTGACCATAGCGCTATTGACGAAAACGTCTCATATAGTAGACACTTCGACACTATGTGAGGAGGCGAATATGAGCGTGTCAGACATGGCGAACGCGGCCGCGCGGCTTCTGCATCACCGAGAAAAAGGTATGGAGTCTGGGGCAAGTATTGTCCCACCGATCGCTCCCGCCAGCATCTACTATCTGCCTGGCGCGCCGAATGTCGCGCACCAGTACGGTCGCTGGACGAACCCGACGTGGACGGCACTCGAAGACGCGCTGGCGGTGCTTGAAGATGCCGAATGCGTGACTGTGCCCTCGGGTATGGCGGCTATCGCTTCCGTTCTGCTGACGCAAACGAAGCCCGGTGATCGCGTTATCATTCCCGCTGACGGCTACTACACGACCCGAACTTTCGCCGACAAATATTTGACGCCCGCTGGCGTGTTGGTTGAACCTGTGCCAACGGGTGATCTCGAAGCGACGAGCTTTGAGGGTATTCGCCTTGTCTATGTTGAGACGCCATCGAATCCTGGCCTCGACCTCTGCGACCTCCATGTTGTTATTCGCAAGGCCAAGGCGGCCGGGGCCATCGTCGTGGTCGACAACACGACCCTCACTCCGTTCGGCCAGCGACCGTTGGATCTCGGCGCCGATGTCATCGTGGCGTCTGATAGCAAGGCACCGAACGGCCACTCCGACGTCTTGATGGGGCATATTGCGAGCCGCAATGCTGGCATCGTTCAGGCGGTGCGCGACTGGAGAAAGCTCGTTGGAGCGATACCCGGCCACTTCGAGGCCTGGCTTCTCAATCGTGGAATGGAGACACTGGAAGTTCGTTTCGATCGCATGTGCACGAGTGCTGCCATAATCGCAGAGCGCTTGAGCGAGCATGCAGCGGTCAAAGCGGTCAAGTATCCGGGCCTGGCGACGCATCCTCGCCACGCACTTGCTCGAAAGCAAATGCTGCGCTTCGGATCGGTTCTAAGTCTCACGGTGGCCGATGCCAAAGCAGCCGACACATTCATTGCCAACGCGAAATTCATCCTTCCGGCGACAAGCTTTGGTGGGGTACATACCTCTGCGGAGCGGCGTGCGCGATGGGGTGACCAGGTTCCGGAAGGTTTCATTCGCTTGTCGATCGGGATTGAACCGACCGAAATCCTTTGGAAGGACATCGCATCATCACTGGCAATATTATGATCGTTGTCTGCCATGCCAATAGAGAGTTCATCTGACGACTTACGACTTGGCGCGCGCATTCGTTTGGAACGAGAGGCGCGCAATTGGTCTTTGTCCGACTTTGCTGAGCACTCCGGCGTCTCGCGCGCGATGATCAACAAGATTGAGCGAGGCGAGAGCAGTCCAACAGCGGCTCTGCTAGGAAAGCTGTCGGGCGCGTTTGGTTTAACGCTATCAACATTGCTCGCCAGGGCGGAAGCGTCTCAAGGCGGCCGTGTCCTGAGACTCGCGGAACAAGCGTCCTGGAAAGATCCCGAGACCGGCTACATCCGCCGTCAGATCGCCCCTTTACCTGGCTCCGATATTCCACTTGATCTTGTGCGTGTCGAGCTGCCACCGGGGAAGTCGATAGCCTATCCGGCTTCCGCTTTTTCATTTATTCGGCAGATTATCTACGTTTTGGATGGCGCCCTGCGCTTCGTCGAGGGTGAGCAGGAGCATCTATTGCATGAGGGCGACTGTCTTGAGCTGGGACCGCCCGCGAATTGTGTCTTCAGCAATGCCAGCAAGTCGATCTGCACGTACGTGGTCATTGTCTTGCGACGATGAATGCCGCGAGCCTCTTAGGCCACGAGCTTAGCCTTAAGCTTCGCGCTTACGACGGAACCAACGACGTCCGGTCAATATTCAAACTCGGACGCACAACTTGTCGGCCGCGCGACGCTAGCGATTTCTCCTCCTGGCACCGCGCGTCATTTCGTTGCGATGCGAAATTTGGTCGCTATCGGGGGCATAGCGGACTCGAGCAAGCCATCCGCCCGGCAGATTTATTGATTCCCGGCCTAGCTGCGAATGCAGCTTATATGAAACTCAAAGGCGCTCTTCGGAGCGCCTTTTTCATTGCCGAACTGCCGAGGAATTGTCGCTACTTTTCGATAAAAGTTGTGGCGGCGCGCAAACGGATTGCCAACGCGGCGGGCGTAAATTCTGGCATCCCAAATAGCCCGACTTGGTTCCGCGC
>JAVRPX010000856.1:0-2687 GCA_032161985.1 Mycobacterium sp. | reverse complement strand
ACGGCGGTGGTCAGGTCATCGGCGACCTCGAGACGCACGACGACTTGTGCCGCCAGATCTGCCGCGAGGGCTGCGTGCACGTGCTGTCGGTGGACTACCGACTCGCCCCCGAGCACAAGGCGCCCGCCGGATCCGACGATGCGTACGCCGCCTTTGGTTGGGCGCTAGATCATGCGGGCGAACTGCGCGCCGACCCCGGTCGGGTGGCGGTTGGGGGCGATAGCGCCGGGGCCAACCTCGCCGCGCTGGTATCGCTGCGTGCGCGTGACGAGAGCACACGGCTGCCCGCCCTGCAGTTGCTGTTCTATCCGGTCACCAACTACAACGGCGAGACGCGGTCGCAGACGCTGTTCGCTGAAGGGTTCTTCCTGACCAAGAAGGACTTGCAGTACTGCCGGGGGCAGTTCCTCGACGGTGCGCAGGTCGACGCCGCCGACCCGCGGGTGTCGCCGCTGTTGGCCGACGATTTCTCGGGTCTACCGCCGGCTCTGGTGCTGACCGCGGGTTTCGACCCGCTGCGCGACGAGGGCAGGCAGTACGCCGAAGCCATGCGCGCTGCAGGCGTGACCGTCGACTACCGCGAATTCGGGTCGCTGATCCACGGCTTTGCCAACTTCTTCCCGCAGGGTGGCGGCAGCGCGACCGCCGTGGCGGAAACGATCTCTGCGCTGCGGGCCCATCTCGCCCGCACATGAGAAGCCGCCGGTGAGCCGCCGGTACTCTTAACCCGTGGCAGCCAAACCCAAGAAGAATGCCCGCTACGACCTGAAAGCGGCCGACCGCAAGCGCAACCTGGCGATCCAGATCGGGCTGACCTCGATCGTGGTCATCTTCGCCGTCGTGCTGGTCGGCTACATCGTGCTGTCGAACGACAAGAAGCCTGCTTCCGGCGAGTCCAAGTCGATCCGCGTCACGTCGAGCAAGCTCATGACCAAGGAGGGCACCAGCGACCCCAAGGCGGTGCTGTCGCTCTACGAGGACTTCCTCTGCCCTGCCTGCGGCAATTTCGAGAGGCAGTTCGGTCCCACCGTGAGCAAGATGATTGACTCCGGAGCGGTCGCCGCCGACTACTACATGGTCTCTATCCTCGACCGCCAGGGCGACGGCTACTCTTCGCGAGCGTCCAACGCCGCCTACTGCGTGGCCGATGAGTCGACGGAAGCCTTCCGCCGTTTCCACGCGGCTCTCTACGCGCAGCAGCCAGAAGAAGGCGTCGGGCCGTTCCCGGACAACTCGAGACTGACGGAAGTGGCGCGCCAGGCCGGGGTCGCCGGCAAGGTTCCGGACTGCATCAGTAGTGGTCGCTACACCGAAATGGCGAAGGGTCTTGCCGCCGCGACGAACGTCCAATCGACACCGACCATCCGCATCAACGGGCAGGACTACAGCCCGACCACTCCTGACGCGCTAGTCGCGAAGATCAAGGAGATTGTCGGCGACGTTCCGGGTCTACAGGCCGCCCCGCCGGTGGCTGCCCCGCCACCGGCACCAGCTCCCGCCCCCGCGCCGGCGCCATGACCGTCGCCGCGCCCAGCGACGTCCAGCCGAGCGAACCCACGGCGGACGCGTCGAACGGGGTGCGGGTCCGGACGGCCAGCGCGGTATGGGTTCTGATCGCCGGGGTCGTCGGGCTCGCCGCGGCGATCACGCTGACGGTCGAGAAGATCGAGATTCTGATCAACCCCGACTACGTGCCGTCGTGCAGCATCAACCCCGTGCTGTCGTGCGGTTCGGTGATGGTCACCCCGCAGGCGTCGGCCTTCGGGTTTCCGAACCCGCTGATCGGCATCGTCTCGTTCAGCGTCGTGGTGGTGACCGGAGTGCTCGCAATCGCCAAGGTCAGGCTGCCGCGGTGGTACTGGGCCGGCCTGGCGACCGGCACGGCGCTCGGCGTCGTGTTCATCCACTGGCTGATCTTTCAGAGCCTCTACCGCATCGGCGCGTTGTGCCCGTACTGCATGGCGGTCTGGGCGGTCACCATCCCGCTGTTGGTTGTGGTCGCCTCGATCGCGCTGCAGCCACTGCAGTCGAATGCGGTAGCGCGGGTGCTCCACACGTGGCGGTGGTCGCTGGTGGCGTTGTGGTTCACCGCGCTGATTCTGCTGATCCTCGTGCGCTTCTGGAGCTACTGGTCCACGCTTCTTTAAGCAGTTCAGCGCTGGGTTAGGGTTATGCGTGATTTCGAAAGTCTTGGTGGCCAACCGCGGGGAGATCGCGATCCGCGCGTTCCGGGCGGCCTACGAGATGGGCATCGCCACCGTCGCGGTATATCCATATGAGGACCGCAACTCCCTGCACCGGCTGAAGGCCGACGAGTCGTATCAGATCGGGGAGACGGGGCACCCGGTCCGGGCGTACCTGTCGGTCGACGAGATCATCCGTGCCGCGCAGCATGCCGGCGCGGATGCGGTTTACCCGGGGTATGGCTTCCTGTCGGAAAATCCCGACCTGGCCGCCGCGTGCGCGGCTGCGGGCATCACGTTTATCGGGCCCAACGCGGAAATCCTTGAGCTGACGGGCAATAAGTCGCGGGCGATCGCGGCGGCACGGGCCGCAGGGCTGCCGGTGCTGAACTCGTCGACGCCGTCGGCGTCGGTCGAAGAGCTGATGGCCGCGGCGCAGACGATGCAGTTCCCGCTGTTCGTCAAGGCGGTGTCCGGCGGCGGCGGGCGCGGCATGCGCCGCGT
>JAVRPX010000855.1:0-2898 GCA_032161985.1 Mycobacterium sp. | reverse complement strand
GAGCAGGAACAGACGATGACCATCACCCACGTGCTGTGGGCGATGTTCGGCCTGCTGCCACCCGATCAGGTGCAGCGCCCACACCGCCACCAGTCGGTCGCGCTCGATCTGATCCTCGACGCAGAGCCCGGCTGCTACACGCTGTTGGGGACCCGGTTGGACGACTGGGGCAACATCGTTAATCCCACCCGCGTCGATTGGGAGGCCGGTGGCGCGTTCGTCACGCCGCCGGGGCTGTGGCACGCGCACTTCAACGAGTCGGGCGCCCCGGCGCACCTCATTCCGGTACAAGATGCGGGGCTGCAGACCTATCTCCGGAGCCTGGACATTCGGTTTTCCGACCGCCGGTGATGGGGCCAACCGTCGGCTGCTGTCCCGTACGAAGAAGTTCCGGTTAGCGGGTACGTCGATGGGGGTAAGCAGGGGCGACAACCGCTCGATCAAGGGCCATCGTGGAATTAGCCAGATGGACCATTCATCGAGAGAGGACACCATGCGCATCAAACTGACCTATATCACACCGCTGTTCGGAACGGCAGCTGCCGCGGCAGCGATCCTCGCCGCCCCAATCGCCGCAGCCGATACCGGGCAGTCCTGCTCCGCGAGTGGATCGGGAACCATCTGCCAGTCACCAGGCAATGCGCAGATCAACGATGCCCCTCCGCCCGTCAACTACTACCCGTACGGGGGAGAAGCATTCCTGCTTTGATGGCGGGTTGTTGCGTCGGACGGTAGTTGATCCATGGACCTCGACAGACGCTCCCTGCTGGCTGCCACGCTTCTGATGACGGTCGCCGGCTGCGAAAAGCGCACGGACGGTCCTACTGTCAATTCCACAACGCAGCCCCATATCCCCGTTCCGAACGAAACTTTCGTACTGCCGCGCGACAAAGTGACGTTCGAGGCTTGGGGCAACCTGCCACCTGTGAATGGTGAAATGGCAATGCTTTATGGCGATTTCAACAAGCAAGGCCCGTATCTAGTAATGATGAGATGGAATCCCGGCTGGTTCAGCGCACCACATACTTATGCCACCGATCGGATTTGCGTCGTCGTGGCCGGAACCTGGTGGGTCAACAGTGGGAACGACTTCCTGCCCGGCGACGCAGTTCCTGTCGGGCCAGGCGGATATGTGAAACGCACTGCCCGGACTCCGCATTACGATGGCGTGTTGGCAGATGGACGCGACCCGGCCGTGATCGCCATCTTTGGACTCGGCCCCGTCGACCTACAGCTGGTTGACCCGACAAAGCCTTCATGGCGCCAGGTTTGACGGTCGATCGGCGGCATTTATCTACAGGCCTGCGGCCTGTCCGTCACGGCGCGGATCGCTGGCCGCGAGGTAACCGTCATCGAGCCGCCAGATCGCCTGGCAGCTGCCGAATTGGTGGTAGTCATCGACCGTGACGATCTCGTGGCCCCGACGGCGCAGCTCCTCCAGCGTCGCCGGCGGGAAGCCCCCTTCGACGCTCACTTGCATGTCCTGCACCCAGCGGAAGCGCGGGCCGTCGCATGCTGCCTGCGGGTTTTGGCCGTAGTCGGCGATGCGCACTACGACTTGCAGATGCCCCTGCGGTTGCATGGTTCCGCCCATGACGCCGAAGCTCATCACGGGTGCGCCGTCCTTGGTCATGAAGCCCGGAATGATGGTGTGGTAGGGACGCTTGTTACCGCCGACCAGGTTGGGGTGCCCGGGTGCCGTGACAAAGCCTGCGCCGCGGTTCTGCAGCGATATCCCGGTGCCGGGCACCACCACACCCGAGCCGAAGCCCATGTAGTTGGACTGGATCATCGAAACCATCAGCCCGGAAGCGTCGGCTGCGGTGAGGTATACGGTGCCCCCCCTGGGTGGAGTTCCCGCTTTCACAGCTTTCGCCTGGGTCCGGTCGATCAGCGTCGACCGCTGCTTCAGGTATCCCTTGTCAAGGAGTTGTCCCGGCCGAACCTGCATGTGATCGATGTCGGCGACGTAGGCAAGCGCGTCGGCGAACGCGAGCTTCAGCGCCTCGATCTGCAGGTGCACGCTGTCCGCCGAATCCACTGGGAGCGAGGCCATGTCGAAGTGCTCGAGGATGCCCAGCGCAACCAACGCCACGATGCCCTGACCGTTCGGCTGGAGCTCGTGAATCGTGTAGCCCCGGTAGTCGGTGGTGATCGTGTCGACCCAGTCGGCGCGGTGCGTGGCGAGGTCGGCGGCGATCATGGCGCCGCCGTTCGCGGCCGAATGTGCCTCCATTGTCTCGGCGAGCTCGCCCCGGTAGAACGCTTCGCCGTTCGTCGCGGCGATCTTCTCAAGTGTCGCCGCGTGCTCTGGAAGGCGAAACAGCTCCCCAGGCGAGGGCGCCCGGCCGCCCGGCATGAACGCCTCGGCGAAGCCGGGCTGCGAGCGCAGTTCCGGCACCTGCGCCGCCCATTGCGCGGCGATCATCGGTGAGACGAGGAAACCGTCGCGGCCGTAGCCGATCGCCGGCTCGAAGATCCTTGCGAACGGACGTTTTCCGAACTTGGCGTGCAGCTCCACCCACGCCGATACCGCGCCCGGCACCGTCACCGAGTTCCAGCCACACGCAGGTACACCGCGGCCCTGGAAGTATTCCGGCGTCCACGCCGCTGGCGAACGTCCTGAGGCATTCAACCCGTGCAATTGCCTTCCGTCCCAGACGATTGCAAACGCGTCCGAGCCGATGCCGTTCGACACCGGTTCGACCAACGTCAGCGTGATCGCGGCGGCCAGGGCCGCATCGACCGCGCTACCGCCTTCGGCGAGCATCTCCAGGCCCGCTTGCGCGGCGAGCGGTTGCGATGTGCAGACGACGTTCCGCGCGAGAACGGGTGTCCTCGGCCAGGCGTACGGCAGCTCCCAGGAGAATGGCACGGTCATGGTTCGAATGTACGAGT
>JAVRPX010000854.1:0-2547 GCA_032161985.1 Mycobacterium sp. | reverse complement strand
GGGATCGCGACGTCCAGCGCGGCGGGGATCGCATCTGTGTGGTCGTGATGGGCGAGCGCGGAGGTCAGTCAGATCGTGGAATCGGAGCGCCGTGTCTCGGCCTCGAGATGATCCCTGTCGACGGCCGAGGCCCCTGCGGGCAGGTAGATACCCCGGGCGATGCGGTCAAGTCGGCCGCCCCGCGCGCCGCGGTAGAGGGCACTGCGAGACAGGCCGGCCTGCCCCGCAGTGCTCGGCGTCAGAGCGTCCATAACGCCACCTCCTGTCTCCAACCGCATGATACGAAACGTATACAGATAATATTACCTGTAGACACTTCGTATCACAGCAGGGATTGGGCGAGGGAGGCGCGCGGGGCGCAATGACGACAGGTGCTCGAATGCTGCATGGAAGCTGCGCACGCGGAACTGACGCGCCGAGGGGGAGTCTTGGAGAAGCTTGTGCCTCCACGCCGTCTACTCTCGCGCGACCTCAGATTATGTGGTTATGTCTTTACACATTTTCGCCATCCTTTATTCATCGGTTATGAATGGGATGCGACCGGAATCGGCACTTTATCGTTGGGAAGCGACCGACGTCGGAATGCCTTGCGGCACTGAGAACTAACCGCTTCAATCAGGCGGTGTTGAGAACCACCAAAACCGAATCCGTTGGTCACAGGTTCGACGTCTACGCGGGGTGGTGGAGTTCGTGCTCGACTGCGCGGCGAATCGAAGACGAGACGGAGCGGTCGTCTGCCGCTGCCGCGGCGCGTACTTGCTCCAGGAGCTCGGGTGGGAAGCGAACGGGGACGGGCGGTGAGCCGTCGGCGCCCTTGTCGTTGGGGTTCCTGGTTTTCCGGGCGGGCGTAGAACTCGTATTCCTCGTCGGGGGTCATTTAGGAGGCGATTGGTCGGTTGTGTTCGGCAATGAACCGCTCGAGTTCGGCGACCGAAACTACCGCGTTGGGCGATGGGGTTGTGGCCTTCTCGATGACCCACTGCCGCATCAATGTGGACGCGGGGATGCCCAGGGCCGCAGCCTGTGTCCGCACCGAGTCGACCAATGACTGGGGGAGTCGGATCGAGGTGGAGACCATCACCTCGTCGGTGGTGCGGGTGTCCAGTTCCGCATCGGCGAACTCGCTGGCTACGTCGGTGTTGTCGTAGTAGTCGCGGAGTTCGTTTAACTCGTCGTTGTTCATCCTGATTGTCCCTTCTCGCGGAACAGGCGCTTCTCGCTGTCAGTCATGTCGCGCGCGGTGACGACGAAGTCTCGACCGTCGGCAGCCTCAGTGACGACAACCAACAGGTGCCGTCCTTCGTTGCTGGTGCCCAAGACCAACGTTGTCCCCTTGCGTCCTGTTGTGTTCAACCTTGGATGGCCGTAGAGCGCCTGCTCTACTTCCGACGGCTGGACACCGTGGCGGGCGATGTGAGCCTCGGAGTCCTCGGTCCACATCACCTCGCCGAACACTTATCCAGCGTACTACGCGCGTAGCACGCGGACGAGCGGCGATCGGTGTGGCGTAGCCCGATGACCCTCAACATGTTGAGGCAGCCAGGTTTTGCGGAACCAGCTCGGGATCACGCGTTATGCGCTCTGACGAACGACGTGTGCGTTTCGACACGTATGCCTGCAAGTGGTCAGGCACCTCATAAGGCGGGACCGGGGAAAACCCGTTGCCGCGATTTACAGGGGGTCAAGTGCGTTGGGTACGGAACCCTGGCGGAGGTTCAACGTGCCGAACCAGCTGTTGACGGCGTCAACACGCCGAAACAAATCCCCTAGTCACAAAATCGACTGAGATTAATCGACGGCACGCAAAGATGCTGGTAGAGGCACTATCTCGCATCAAATCGTGGGGTTCGAGTCCCCTTAGCTCCACTTATTTCCGCAGGTCAAGCTGTATTTCCTCGCCACATCGACCTTGCGGTCGTTGGATACATACACGCGGAAAGCTAGCGTCATCGCCTTCGAAGCGAGGGAGTTACCGCCAGCTGGCCCTGGACTAATCCCAACGGACGGGGTATCCAGCCGATATGGATGGCATCGCGGCTGCCGGCGTGCACACCGTACTCGCCGATGCCGACGGCACCGCGTATCGGTCGTTGCGACAGCGACCGGTAACGCGGGCCGAGCGCTATGCGCTTGGCAAAAGTCTGCGTAAGCGGGTGCCGCGCAAGTCGCTAGCCGACTGGACCCCGCCTTCTGACCGTCCCGACCCTGTGGAACTCATCAACGTCAGTCACCAGGGGAGGGTCGACCGGCTGATCCCGATCCGGGTGGGTCGCATGCTCGACTCGCCGTATGGATTTCTGCGCGGAACCGCGGTGGTGATGGCCGAGGACGTCGCGCATCTGCCTGCAACGGGTATCACGCCGGTGGTGTGCGGTGACTCGCACTTCGGCAACTTCGGTTTCTACGCATCTCCCGAGCGGGATCTGGTGATCGACCTCAACGATTTCGACGAGGCCCACCCAGGCGGCTGGGAGTGGGACCTGCGACGGTTGGCCGCCAGTATCTGGGTCGCCGGGCGCCACAACGGGACGTCGGAAGACCACTGCG
>JAVRPX010000853.1:0-2685 GCA_032161985.1 Mycobacterium sp. | reverse complement strand
AACCCCAGGTTCCGGAAACCACGGGCGGGGGTTGCCCGCATGCGCCCGCCGCCGATCCGATCACGGTGCTGATCGACGAGGCCGAGGAGCGGGTGCGGCTGTTTGCGCTGAGCTGACGACGCGTTCAATGAAAGGTGGAAGAGGAATGCTTGTGAACGAAAGCTATGACTTCATCGTCGTGGGTGCCGGGACGGCTGGCTGTGTGATTGCGGCGCGGCTGTCGGAGGACAAGGGCGCGCGCGTGCTGCTGCTGGAGGCAGGCAGCCAGCACCCGTCGCCGGCCATGGCGGTGCCGCCAGCCTGGCCGAGCCTGCAGGGGACTCCGGCCGACTGGGCCGACACCACCGTGCCGCAGGCCGCCACCGGAAAAACCATGCACTGGCCACGCGGGCGCGGACTCGGCGGATCCTCAGCCATCAATGCCATGAACTTCGTGCGCGGGCACCGCGGAAGTTATGACGCGTGGGTCACCGCCGGTGCGAAGGGCTGGGGTTTCGAGGACCTGCTGCCCTATTTCCGGCGCAGCGAGCACGCCGATGGACGCGATCCGGCCATACGAGGCATCGCAGGTCCCCTGACAGTGGCTCCGGCGACTATCCGTCATCCGATCGCCGAGGCGGGTTTGGCGGCAGCGGTCGAGGTCGGGTACCGCCGAGCAGTCGATCTCAGCGGCGGACTGGAGGAAGGCTTCGGCTGGTGCGACCTGAACATCGTCGCCGGCCGGCGACAGAGCGCAGCTGATGCCTACCTCACTCCCGCACTCGCCCGCACCAACCTGCGCGTCGTGACCGACGCACTGGTGCACCGGGTGAGGCTGCACGCCGGGCGCTGCACCGGGGTCGAGTACAGCGTCGGCACCGAGGTGTTCGCGGCGGGCTGCTCCGGCGAAGTCGTCCTGACCGCCGGCACCGTCGGCTCCGCGCAACTGCTGATGCTGTCCGGCGTTGGCCCGCAGTCCCACCTGCACCAGGTCGGCGTCGATGTCATCGTGGACCTGCCCGGCGTCGGCGCGAATCTGCACGACCACCCGATGTCCGGGATCGTCTACCGCTCGGCGCAGCCGGTGCCCGCCGGGGTGAACAACCACGGTGAAGCCATGGGGCTGATCCGCAGCGACGCGGCCACCGACACGCCGGATCTCCAGATCATGTTCGTCGACGTGCCACTTCGTGAGGACATTCTCCCCGGCCCGGACATGGGCGCCGGCTACACGATCGTGGTCGCGCTGATGCGTCCCGACAGTCGGGGCTCGGTCCGGTTGGCCGACGCGGCGCCAGGCACGGCACCCCTGATCGACCCGAACTATTACACCGAACCCCGCGACCTCGACGCGGTAGCCGCCGGCCTGCGCGCGGCCCGCAAGATCGGCGGCGCGCGTGCCCTGGACCGGTGGCGTGCCGAGGAGGTGCTTCCCGGCCTCGAGGTGCAGAACGAGGAGAGCCTGCGCGCCTACCCGCGAACGAATCTTCGCAGCTACTCCCACTATGCAGGCACGTGCCGGATCGGCCTCGCCGAAGACACTGTCGTCGACACCGACCTGCGGGTGCACGGCATAAGCGGACTTCGTGTGGCCGACGCCTCCGTCATGCCCTCACCCATCTCCGCGAACACCAACGCAACCGTCTATGCCATAGCCGAACGCGCAGCGGCCCTCATCCGGGCATAGCCCCGCTCGCCCGGACCGTCCCGCTACGCGTGGGCCGGTTCGTGATGGGTGGCCATTCTGGCGAGTTCGACGCGGGAGGAGATCTCGAGTTTGGTGAAGGTGTGGCGGAGGTGGGAAGAGACGGTGTGCGGGGAGATGAACAGCCGCTCGCCGATCTGGCGGTTGGTCAGGCCGCGGGCGGCAAGCCGGGCTACGCGGAGCTCGGATTCGGTCAGCCCGCTCCAGCCGGCGCTGCGCCGCTGCAGGCCGATGCGGCGGCGAACACCGAGGTCGCGCAGCTTTCCCCGGGTCCGGGCAGCGTCCCAGGTCGCGCCGAGGCGCACGTAGGTCTCCAAGGCTTCGCCGAGGCGTTGCACGGCGGTGGTGCGGTGACCGCTGGTCGCGGCGTGCGAGCCGGTGTCCTCCAGCGCGGAGGCGAGCGCGAGCGGGCGCACGCCCGAGCGGTGGCGTTCCACCGCGGCCGCCAGTGCGTCGGGGTTGCCGTCGAGCAGCCCCCGGGCGTGGGCCGCGACGCCGGCCATGGTCGCGGTGGCGGGGTGGTCGGCGGCGCGCCGCTCGGCCCGTTGCACGGTGTCCAGCGCACGTGCCCGGTCCCCGGCGGCGAGCGCGATCCGCACCAGCTGGGTGTCGTCGGTGATGTCGCGCGGCAGGCTGGGCAGGCCGTTGCCCGGCTCGTCGTCGTCGCCGATCGTGACGTAGGCCAGCGCCCGCGCCGGGTCGCCATGGGCGGCCGCCTCCAGCGCCCGCAGCCAGGTGAGGGACTGGCGCATGCTGGGAAGCCGCTGGTCGAGCCGTTCGGCCCCGAGCTGGTGGGCCGTGGCCACCAGGCGGTCGTCACCGGTGTGCAGCCCGATCCGGCCGAGGGTCAGCAAGCCGGCGGCGTTGGCCACGTTGGCACCGCCGACGTCGGCCATCGCCAGCGCGGCGTCCAAATTCGCCCGGCCATCGTCAAGTCGGCCGGCCTGGAACAGCAGGCGACCGCGCCAGGCGAGCCAGATGTGCACGGCCCAGGCCCGTCC
>JAVRPX010000852.1:0-4223 GCA_032161985.1 Mycobacterium sp. | reverse complement strand
TCGCTGTCAGCTGGAATGCGGCGACGCAGACGCTGAGCTACACCTTCGATAACCAGCCAATGGGAACGCCGCTCACCAGCGACATCGCTAACCAATTCTTCGGCGGCTCGAACTTCGCCTACTTCGGCTTCGGCGCCGGCACAGGCTCATTGAGCAACACCCAAAGCGTTCGCAACGTCACCGTCACCGCCACCTTCGAAGGCCAAGCACCCGGCAATACGCAAACGTAGGACCAACAGTTCTCGCCTGAAACGGCTGAGTGGCCCCTGACTCTTGAACCGGGACCGGGGCCACTCGACCCGTCCGAAACCTCGGACGGACCACCGGACGGCTTTCGTCGTCCACGTCAAATTGTAGGCCGTCATGACCCAGATAACTCAAGTACAGCCACAGCAGCACGCCGCTGTCGATTACACAACACGATGGATCGCCCTCGGCGCAACGGCAGTCTCGATTGCTGCCTTCGTGTACTTCTTCCGCCAGGGTGTTGTGGTCGGATACGGAGACGCCGCGTCGCACCTGCAGATCGCGCGACGCGTCATCGACAGTCCGACAGCGGGCTTCGCCCAGCTGGGCAGTGTGTGGCTGCCGTTGCAACACCTGTTGATGCTGCCGTTGGTGTGGATCACGCCGCTGTTCTACACGGGCATCGCCGGGAGTGTCGTCAGCATGGTGAGCTACGTCATTGCCTGTGTGTTCCTTTATAAGACTGTCCAAGGGCTGACCGACGGCAATCGCCTTGCCGCCATCGCGGGCACGCTGATCTTCGCGCTCAATCCTAATGTCCTGTATATGCAGAGCATTCCGATGACGGAGCTGCTGTTCTTCGCCACCACGGCGGCGACGGTCTACTACATGCAGGCCTGGATTCAGACCGAGCGCAAGTACTACCTGTTCGCCGCCGCGTTCGCCTGCGCACTGGGAACCCTGACCCGGTATGAAGCCTGGCTCATGCCCATGATCGGCTTCACGGCCATCGTGGTCATCGTGGCGCTGCGTCGCTACGACCGGGGCAAGGTCGAAGGGTCGGTGCTGGTCTTCATGTTCATCGCCTGGGCACCGGTCATCGGCTGGGTCGGCTGGAACTGGCTCATCATGGGCGACCCGCTGTATTTCCAGCTCGGCGAATACGCAACGTCGTCGTTATGGGTCGACCCCAACGACCCATCAGTCGGCGATGTGCTCGTCGCGGCCAAGACGTACTGGTATGCACTGATGCACAACCTGGGCCTGCCCGTCCTGATCGCCATGCTGATCGGAATTGTCACGCTGATCGTCACCCGACGACGGATAGACACTCTGCCGATTCTGAGCCTGCTGTCGTTGCCGATGTTCTTCACCTGGGCTGTGCTGAGCGGTACACGCCCGATGAATGTCATGGAGACCAGCGGGGTCCTGTACAACCTGCGCTTCGGGCTGGTGGCGGTGATGCTCGCGGCCGTCGTGATCGGGTACGTGGTGAGTCTGCTACCCACCGTGTGGCAGCCGCTATCGACTGCCGTGGCAGCGGTGCTGGCCTTCGGAGTCGTGTTCGGTGGCCTTGTCACGGTCCAGGAGACCAAGATCGGAGTGGCCCGCGCCGACACCGACGGCCCCCGCGCAGTCTCCGTCTTTCTGCGCGAGCATTACGACAAAGGACTGATCCTGCAAGAGTCGTTCGACAACGAGACAATCCTGTTCCATGCCCGAATCTCGTTGGCCAACAACGTCTATGAAGGCAGCTACCAGATGTGGGAGCCAGCACTGGCCTATCCGGCGACGAACAACATCAAGTGGATCGTCATGCGCGGTGGCGACAGGCCTGACAAGGTGTACACCGCTTTGCACAATTCGCCTCAGCTACAGGACTACCGACTCGTCTATCAGGACAACGGCTATCTCGTATACGAAAGGACAAGCGCATGAGACAAACATCCGAACGGCTGGTCACACGCGGCCAGATAGCCGTCCTGATCCTCGCGTTGTGCGGTGTGGTCGTTGCGGCGATCAACTGGCCATTGTTGGCCCAGATCACAGTCGCTGCGGCGGTTTTGTTCTTCACGGCCTTCGTCGGTTTCAAGATGGTGCTCTGGTACGCCTCCTACCGGCACCGGTTCCCGATGTACGCGATACCCAGTCCTGATGACTCGGGGCTGCCGGTCTACACGGTATGGGTACCGCTGTTTCGGGAGGGTGCGGCACTGCCTGGGCTGCTCAAAGGATTGGCCGGGCTGCACTACCCGAAGGACAAGTTGCAGGTGTTGCTGCTACTGGAAGACCCCCAGCGCGATCCCGAGACCCACGCGGTCATCGCCGAGCTGGAACTGCCCGACTATGTGTCGATTGTGGTAGTGGCTGACGTGGCACCCTACGGCAAGCCCAAGGCGCTCAACGTCGGCCTGGCAATGACCGAGGGAGAGTTCGGGGTAATCTACGACGCCGAGGACCGCCCCGAGCCCGACCAACTGCTCAAGGCGGTGGGCCGGTTCAGGACAGGATGCTTACAACTGGGCTGCCTCCAGGCCCGGCTGCACTTCAGCAACGGCACCAGCAGTTGGATCACGCGAATGATGTGGGTGGAGTACATCATTCACTTCGAGTGGGTGCTGCGCGGCCTGGACAAAATCAGCCTCACGATCCCACTGGGCGGCACATCGAACCACTTCCGGGTCCAAGCACTACGGGACATCACATTCGATCCCTCAGTGCTGCCAAAGGGGGCGGAAGGCATGGGTGCCTGGGATCCCTGGAACCTCACCGAAGACGCCGAGATAGCAGGCGCACTGACGTGTGCAGGATATGAGATCGAGCTGCTCGACTCGGCCACCGAGGAGGTGGCGTCACGCCGGATGCGGGTGGCGATCCCCCAGCGCAGTCGGTGGCAGAAGGGCTATTCCCAGACCGGCCTGGCCTTCCTACGCACCCCAGTGGCCACCGCCCGCCAGATGGGGGTGAGGCGGTGGTTCTTCTACGTGTTCTTTCTGCTGGGCACACCGATCAGCATCATGCTGAGCACGCTGTCGTGGGCGCTGACCGCCGCATACTTCGCCACCCGGTCTGAAGCCATCGAGAGGCTGTTCCCGCCGCCTCTGTTCTATCTGGGTGTGTGCTTGCTGGTATTCGGCAACTTCGCACTGTTCGTGCAGCACATCATGGCGGCGTACCACCGTGACGGCTATACCACCATCAAGTGGTTGCTGCTGTTGCCGATATGGCAGCAGATAGCCACAGTGTCGGTGTTCATCGCCTGGAAGCAGTTGCTGCAGAAGAGCAAGCGTCACTTCTGGGCCAAGACCGAGCACGTCGAGGATCTGGAAACCCTAGATGAAGACAACGACACAGTTCCGGAAAAGGCACTTCCAATCCCGCAGGCCATTTATGCCTATACCGGTCCGACGGACACAAGAGTGACCGAAACCGGGTAGTCCGATTGATCTCAGCGCGAAGAACTGGGAGTGGCAGCCGCATCAGTTGGGCGGTCGCTAATCGCGGGTCCAAGCATTGAGGGGAACTGAACCGCCCCGGGATGATGTCCGGAGACTCCACTTCTTGGGAGGGTTGGAGTCGTGTCAGCGAATTCGTCGAGGAGGTATCCGCCGGAGCTGCGTGAGCGGGCGGTGCGGATGGTCGCCGAGATCCGTGATCAGCATGAGACTGAGTGGGCGGCTATGCGGGCGGTGGCCGAGCTGCTCGAGGTCCAGGACACCTGACATCAGGACTCCTGACATAGCTCAGTAATTGGGGTGCCACTAAGGAGCGTGTCATGGGCGGCAATCCGGAATCGTCGGTGCGGGCCCGAAGATGTGAAGGAGGCCACCAACGGGCAAACAGACACCGCGCTCTAACCTGCCCGCCACCATAGCGTCAGCGCGAGAGTCGATCAGAGGTCCAGCGCGACAACGCATGTTGGCTTCCGCTACGTGGCCGATGGCATTGCCGTCTACCGGGACGGTCCCCACGCGCGGCTGAGTACGTCCCCAGCCTGTTTGCCGCGCGGCGAGTAGCTCAGCGCTGTGTCCCGGTCGTCGTCAGGCGGCCGGGCCCAGTACCACCAGTACACCCCGGCCCACCAGAGCTGGTTCTGAAAGGCCGTCAGCAGCGCTTGGTAGGCCGCCGCTTGCTCGGCCTGATCAGGTGTCTGGCTGACCGTCCAGGAAGAGGGGTTCGTTGTGGTTCCTCGCTGGCTGGTGTAGCCGGCTTCGGTGAACAGGATCCGGCGGTCGGTCTGCTTGGCGAACTGCTGA
>JAVRPX010000851.1:0-2660 GCA_032161985.1 Mycobacterium sp. | reverse complement strand
CGGTCGAGGAGGTGCTGCGCTACAACGCCGTCATCCAAATCGGCGTCAGGGTGGCCACCGAAACAGTTCAAATCGACGACCACACCGTGCGGAAAGGCTCGGCCATCTTCCTTCTCGTCGGCGGCGCCAATCGTGATCCGGCCATCTTCGAACGTCCCGACGAATTCGACACGACCCGCGCCAACGCTCGCGAACACATCAGCTTCGGCACCGGTATCCACATTTGCCTCGGCGCGCCGCTTGCCCGCATGGAACTGCACATCGGCCTACAAGCGCTCTTCGAACGCTTCCCCGAACTAACCCTCGCCGGCAAACCGACCCTGAACAACAGCACCCTGCTGCACGGAATCAAACACCTCCCCGTCAAGCTCGGACCCACAAGGGTCAACACTGGCTAGCCACCAGACTCCGCCAGGCAGCGCTGTGCGGCCCGCCCAGTCTGGCGGTTCAGCGCGACGTCGTCGCAGCGAAGTAGCCGGACTTCACGATTGGATACCGCTGAACCATGGCCGCCACCGCAGCAAATACCACTCCCCTAGCCCACCGCTGCGCTCATCGAGCCTCCACCCAACACCACCTGCACCGCAGGCAGTAGCGGCGAAAACGAATATGCAGCTATAGCGGTTGAACGCCCACATGTTCGTTAATATAGTGTGCCGCAATATCTTTCGTTGTCCGGTCTCGACACGGCTGGCAGGTTCTGGCAGTCGACGGACCTGCCGGGAACTCGAATACGACGGAATCGAATATCCGGCTTTACCGGTAGAACTCGCCATATTCGTTAGTCGTGCAACGCATTTCACCTGTCCCCTTGTGCGTACGCGATCCGGCCACCGGTATTAGCCGCCACCCGTGACTGGGTTTGACGACAGCGGGATAAAGCCACCGTTGATCCACACGCCCCAGCGTCCGCCCCAGCCCGTGCTCCACACCACCGGCTGCCCGTCCCAGACCTCGGCGGGCTTCCGTGGCGCCCAGTCCGGTGGCGGGTCGCCTTGGACGGGTGCCGGTGGCGGCGGAGCCGGGTCGGCGCTCGCTGGAGCGCCCAGGCCCAGCATGGCTGCGGTGAGCCCGGCCGCGACTGCGATCGCAGGCAGAGCGTTCTTGATGAAGCTCATGAGCGTGACTCCAGTATTGAGAGATTAAATCCAGATACTTAGTAGACATAACCACCTTACGCGATGGCCAAACCCCGGGACGCCGTGGCCTGCACCGCCGCGCACACCGTTGTGTTGGCACCGCCAACTGCTCGGGTGGCCGGGCGTAGCACAACGCTTTCCATTTCGAAATCGCAAGCCCGGACGTGCCGCGCGCCGCGCGACGAAATCGTGCCTCACGTGAAGGGATTGAGCAGCACAGTGCACAGACGGGGCAGATTCCCGAAAGGAATCCAGGCCACCATCGCGCGGCACGTCCCAGCCGCCATTCCCATTGGACCGCCGCAGACTGGCCAAGCTCCGAGTCCTTGGGTGTGCAGCACGTTGCGCGCGACCCGTATCTGCTCATCGCGACTCGCGGCTGCGGGTGCTCCAACTCCCCCGTTCGCGGCCCACGTGGCCGGGGTGAACTGAAGTCCGCCGTAGTAGCCGTTGCCGGTGTTGGCTGACCAGTTCCCTCCTGATTCGCATTGGGCCATTGAGTCCCAGTTGGGCTCAGCGTGAGCCGACGGGACTGCCACTACTACTTGAGCCACGGCGATCGCACCGGTCATCGCGAGCACGGTGATGGCCTTGCGCACGCGCATGGTTGATCCCTTCGGAAGGGCGTGCGGGACGCACACCAAATAAGGGCGAGGGTGAAACGCGGCTTTGCACTCGGTCGCGATGCTGAGTTTACCGATGAGGTGTGAGTTAAGCAGACGTGCTAATGAGTCTAATCATGTTCTCTGAGTTTATTTAATAGTTATGCGTCGTATGAGATCAATGGGACGGCGGGAGGGCAACCCAAGGATGCGTATTACTGCAGGTCGGCGAGGTATGGTAAGGGGGGTCCGGCGACGGTCTCAGTCGCCGCAGGTGTGCAATTAAGCGGACCGTCTTGTGGCGGTTGATAATTTTGGTACATGTGGTTCTAAAGTGTTGAATGTGAATACAATGAATTCTGGTGCCTATGTGAATAGTGAGCTCGATGTGATTATTGTGAACTTGAGCTAGAAAACGCCCCCAGGAAGGGGTGCTGTCAGCTCAAACCGCGCGACGTATCCGCTGAGCGACGTGGAGCTGTTAGTCCCTTGTCGCGAGAATCCCGAGGTCCACGACGGTCAACGCACCAACCGCTGGGCGTTACCCTGGCCGCATGAGCAGCCAACGAGTGCCCGGCGGCGTGGTGCATAAGCTGCCCGCAGACCTGCGCACGGCGCTGGCTGCTTGGAAGGACATCACGCCCTTGGCGCGCAACGAGTTCATTTGTTGGGTCGAGGATGCCAAGCAACAGATGACCCGGGAACGTCGCATCCGCCGGACTCAGGAGGAGCTGGAGGAAGGCCAGCGCCGGCCCTGCTGTTGGCCGGGGTGCAAGCACCGCGAGACCGCTGGTAGATAAGTCTCCGCCGCACGCGCCTTGAAGCGCTGGTTGTGCGTGAAACATTCGGATCCCTTCGGCTACGGCGCTTTACGGAGATCGGCGAGCGAGTTTCTCAGGCCACCGTCAATGCCGATCTG
>JAVRPX010000850.1:0-3289 GCA_032161985.1 Mycobacterium sp. | reverse complement strand
GCGTGTTGACCGTGTGCCCATCGCTGGACAAGTTCTCGTTGCCGCTGCCGTTCGGGTTGTCGACGATCGCGCTGCCACCGTTCCAGAACAGGTTTTTGTCGATCGTGTACTTCGCGGTGGCCGGGTTGTTCAGCACGTTGTTGTAGGCCGTCCGGCCGAGGGTGATGTTGTTCTCGATGACATCACCGCAGTCGCTGTGGCTGACCTGTTCGAAGATGGTCCCGTTGACGAGCAGGTTGTTTTGCACCGTTCGGTTGTAGCCGTCGCGGAGTTTGATTCCGCCTTTGAGGATCAGATTGTCCAGCACCCTGAAGTTCGAGGAACCGTCGTCCAGGTCGATGGCCCAGTCGCCGTCGTGCCAGAACCGGTTGTGCTCGATGGTGATTGGCTTGGTGACGTCGAGCTTCATCAGGTCCTTGGCCTGCTGATCGGTCAGTTTGGTGCCGGTGGCGCCTTCGAACTGGGTTCCTGCCGCGAGGGTGTTGTTGCCCGAGCTTGCCCAGAACCGAGACCGGCCCCAGACGTTGATCGACCCGTTGTCGCCGGTTTGTTGGACGCAGTTGAAGATGTCGTTGTTCTCGATGAGATGCCCGCCCCAGGTGCCGTCCTCGATGTTGAGGCAGGCGCGGGGGCTCCCGTCGATGGTGTTTCCGTCGACGGTGACGTCTTCACTCATGGAGATGTTCACACCCGAGGACTGTTTCTCGAAGCGTCCCATGTTCTCCATGACGTTGTTCGTCACCTCGATGGCGCGCGGGTAGTCCTCGGTCTTCGGTCCGGTGCCGGTGTCGTTGACGGCGACCATGTCGTAGTAGTTGTGCGAGTAGTCACGCACCGCGTCCGGAGAGCCGACGATCTGCACGTCTGTGGCCCCATCAGATTCGAACTTGCTGTTGCTGATCACATTGCCGTTGTTGTAACCGTCCATGAACACGCCGTTGCCGCCGAGCTGGTCGAAGAACGAGTTGGTGACCGTGATGTCGGCGGCATCCTTCATGTACACCGCGGCCTTACGCACGATCGCCCAGTCACCCTTGGCGTCGCTTTCGAAGGTGCTGTCGAACAGCGTCCGGTGCGTGTCAGTGAAGTGGAGCCCGGCGAAGGTGATGTTGTGCACCGGGTTCCCGACGGAATCGCCGGTCAGTGTGATCAACTGATCCTGTTCGGCGGTCTCCACGGTTGCGGTGGGCAGATCCGTGCCGGCCGGCGGGTAGTACAGCAGCTGGCCACTCTTGCTGTCGTAGTACCACTCGCCGGGCGCATCTAGTTCCTCTTTGACGTTCTCGACCATGACCGGGCCCACTCTGCCGGGTCCGTTACCGACGCTCAGGCCGCAGTCTTGGCCACGGTTGTTGTCCCCGACGTAGTGCAGATCAAGGGCGTTGCTGGTGCGTCCGCTGACGGTGAACGAGACGCTGCCCCAGTCGCCACAGTGCATCGCGCGCACCAGCGCCGTCGACGGATCCGCCCACTTGGCCGACTCCTGGTTGAGGTTTGCGAGCGTCGTCGACCCTTCCAGGCGGGAAGCCGTGGGGTCATAGTTCGGATACCGCGCCAGGATCTGGCGCTGCCCGTTGACGAACAGGCCATCAAAATTCAGGCCGGTCGGAACAGTCGCCTGCATGATCTTGCTTCCGGTGGCGACTGGCTGCCAGTCCGGATGCAGTAGCCGACCTCCACTGATCGTGACCTGCGCCCCGGGGGCAGCGGTCCAGGTCACCGTGTGGCCGTCCCGGCCGGAATCCTGCGGGCCGAACTGCAGCGGCGCCGCCAGCCGGTAAGTGCCGCCCGAGAGTTCGACGACGACGTCCTTGACCGTGCCCTCGCCGGTGGCGAGCACGTGACGGACGCGCTGCCGTGCGCCGGTCAGCGAGCACGGCCGAGGCTGGCTGCACGCCGAACCTGTGCCGTTCGGCGCGGCATAAAGGACCTTCGCCGGCAGGCCCGCGGACGCGCTAGTCGGCACCACGATCCCGGTAGCGAGCATCGCGACCGCGACGAAAGCTGCCGCCCACATCGACCGGGACATCGGGTTCTCCCCTGCGCTTGACGAGTACCGCGACCGCGATACATCCGATGTGTATACCGTCACCCGATGTGTCGCGTCTACCATTTGCCGGAGATTTATGGATTTATCCGATGGTTGCGCGCAGTAGCGCGCATTGTGCACTCCAGATCAACCAGATACCTCCGATGTATATCTCGTCGGTAGTGGGCGATATCCGACACCACTCGCGACGATCGTTCGCCGCGCTTAGAGGTCGCCGGGCTCGCGGCCGGGGTAGACAGCACACGCTTGACGACGGGGGCCCGGCAGTCGGGCACGGCCCGGCGTCAGGTGGAAACGACGCGCCTTGAACTGGACGAGTCCGAGCGACTGCCACTACCCATATGCGACGCGGCCGCTACCGTGCCCGTCGCGTAGGTCGCTGTCCGCAGGCCGATTTCAAAAATCCGGTAAACATTGACCTGCGGCGACCTAGGCGAACTTCGGCGGACCCAGCGGGCACGGAAGAACCGTGTTGATCGCACCCAAAGTTGCAACCAAGACTTGATCAACATCCTCCCTGGTGTGGTGTCGCATCGATGTTGGTCTCATGCTGGGCTGCCCGCAACGAGAACGTCGTCCGGAGTCGGAGCGCGCGATACCCGTCTGATAGGTGCGGCCCTACGGTCGCGCAAGCTGTCGCGCAGATGAGTCTGTGTCTCGCACTTCGGGCGATCGGACTTGGTTTCCGATGGGTTGGGGCCGGGATCTGCGTACGTGGTTTTGCCGCGGCTGGTGTCCGCGCGGCTCTCGTCGGTCAGTCCTGACCGATGGGGCCGGCTCGCAGGACGCTCTCGATGGCCTCGACGACCAGCGCGTGATCCTGCACCTGCGGTAGACCCGACACGGTAACGGTGCCGACCACGCCGACATCGCGGATGCGCAACGGGAAGCAGCCGCCGTGCGCCGCGTACAGCGCCGGGTCGACCCCGAGGTCCTCGTCGAGCGTCCGCCCGGACTCGGCCAGCCGCAGGCGGACCAGCAGCGAGGACGCGGCGAAGCGGTCGACCACTCGGATCTTGCGCTCGATCCACGAGTCGTTTTCCGGCGTTGTGCCCGGCAGCGCCGCGTGGAACAGCTGGTGGCCGTGGCGACGGATGTCGATGGTCACCGCCGACTCGCGCGTCGTCGCGAGTTCGACAAGCCTGCTGCCGAGCACCCACGCATCGTGGTTGTCGAAGCGGGTGAACTGCAGCCGCTGCTCTTGATCTTCCAGCTCGGCGATCGTGGGTGCGGGTGCTT
>JAVRPX010000849.1:0-2781 GCA_032161985.1 Mycobacterium sp. | reverse complement strand
TTGACCTGCGTTTTCGTCGACCATGGCCTGCTGCGCGCCGGCGAGCGGGCGCAGGTGCAGCGCGATTTCGTCGCAGCGACCGGCGCCAACCTGGTCACCGTAGACGTCGCCGACCGATTCCTTGATGCACTGGCCGGAGTGACCAACCCGGAAGGCAAGCGCAAGATCATCGGCCGCGAGTTCATCCGCGCGTTCGAAGGCGCGGTGCGAGACATCGTGGGGGACAGCGGATCCGAGGTCGAGTTCCTGGTGCAGGGCACGCTCTATCCGGACGTCGTGGAGTCCGGCGGCGGCACCGGCACCGCCAACATCAAGAGCCACCACAACGTCGGCGGGTTGCCCGGCGACCTGAAGTTCAAACTCGTCGAGCCCCTGCGGCTGCTGTTCAAGGACGAGGTGCGCGCGGTTGGCCGCGAACTCGGATTGCCCGAGGAAATAGTTGCGCGCCAACCCTTCCCGGGTCCCGGCCTCGGCATCCGGATCGTCGGTGAGGTCAACGCCGCGCGGCTGGACACGCTGCGGCGCGCCGACGCGATCGCCCGCGAGGAACTGACCGCAGCGGGGCTGGACAACCAGATCTGGCAGTGCCCGGTGGTGCTGCTGGCCGACATCCGATCGGTGGGGGTACAGGGCGACGGCCGCACCTACGGTCACCCGATCGTGCTGCGCCCGGTCTCCAGCGAGGATGCGATGACCGCGGACTGGACGCGGGTGCCCTACGAGGTACTCGAACGCATCTCCACCCGCATCACCAACGAAGTCCCCGAGGTCAACCGGGTCGTGCTGGATGTCACCAGCAAGCCGCCGGGCACCATCGAGTGGGAGTAAGAGTTTGACCCGTATTGGGTCATGCAGCGCCAGACAGCTTGGGGGGCTGTTGTTTACGGCTGGGTCCGCGACGTCCAGGAGTGCCTGGTCTGTTCGGGGGTGGGCCGAGTGCTGCTTGCTCAGCAGAGGCCACCGGCTGGTGGCTGCCGGTCCTGGCCGGTCCAACACCATCTGGTGTTGGCGGCTGGTGCCGGTTGACTGAGCCCTCCCTCTCTTGCTGGGAGACGAGCCCCGCCCGCAGGGCGTGGGCAAGTTCGAAGTCGACCCGCGCGGTGCGCGGGTTTTCCGGATCGGGGAATTCGACGCAGGCCACCAGCATCGCGGACGTGACGTCGCGGTCCGCGCGCAAGCCGCAGTACGGGCAATCATGCGTGCGTTGGCCCAGGGTTTTCGCGACGCGCTTCCCGCACAGGCAATGCTGGCTGAGCGCGGTAGTGCGGGTACTGGCCCGATAGAGCCGCCCACCCGTGGCGGCGCATTCGGTGGCCAGGGCGGTGACAAGCATGCCGGGGCTGAACAGGGCGATACGCTTGCCCCACAACCGCGCCCACGTGGCGATGGTGGTGTCCTCAACGGTGATCGTGTGGCCGTGGCTGGCCACGATGCGCGCCGCGATGTCGTGGGCGCGGGCGTGTTTGGCCCGACTGGCGCTGCGGGCCTGAGCGGCATGATCGGTGCGGGTGCGCTGATAGCCGCCCGAGAGGGCGTCGTGGCGGTAGGCGCGTAGCGGCACACCGTCGGCGCGGGCCGCCCGGGGCCCGCCCGGGTTTGTGATGTGCTTAGCGGTCAATCCACGCGTGGCGCGGCGGGCCGCCCGAGTTGCTTGGCGCACGGAGGGCCGGTACTGGTCGGGGTTGGTGTTGCGACGGGAGCGATCCAAGGCGCGCTGGCGATCCCGCGCCTGTTTGGCCGCTCGTACCGCAGTGTTGTGTTGTTCAGGGGTGCAGGCGATCTGGGCGACGGCAAGCTGCTCGGGACGCCCGTGGGGGAAGGACGCCAGCGTCAGGCTCGATACATTGGCGTCCACACCCGCGTGGCGGCGGGTGGGGACCTTGGAGCGGCGAACCTGCGTCGAGGGTGCCTGGTAGCCGGCTTGGTGTACCAGCAGATGCGCGTAATACCGCCACCCGCCGGGTGCCCTCGGGTCCCGGACTCGCACCAAATCGATCTTGTGCCAGATATTCGGATCTGCGAGGAAATGCGTCAGGCGGTCCCACTGCCCGGCGCCCTGGGGCAGACGCACCGGCAACACCACATCCCCCGCCGGTAGGCCGGTAAACACCACCGCCAACGCACCGTTGTAATCGCGCCACGAACCGCTTGCCGGTCTAACAGGGGCGGGCAAGCGGGCCGGCTGGGCCAGGATCGAGGTACCGGCCGCGCAGGCGGCGGCCGCAGTCGGCGTGGTCACGGGCAAGGGCGACTCGGGGTGCCGGTAAGACGCGAGGTGCCCGGCCAGGGTGCCGACCAGTCGGTAGGTTTCCCACACCGGGGAGGCTTTGGTGTGGGAGCGTGCCCGGCCCGCAATGCGGGTGAAGTCCCACCAAGAGCCGATCCGGGGCGGCCCATGCCGACGCCCGGAGGAGTCGGCGAACAGGTGCCGATCCGCGGTTTCCCACACCTCGGCGGCCACATGCAGCCCGAGGGCCTTGGTGAGGTGATCGCGCATCCATCCGCTAGCCTCGATATGCGCCCTCGCGGCGGCCGCTAGGCCCTCCCGAGATAGCTCCAACCGCGCCCGCAGTGCCTTGCGGTCACGGCCACGTTCATGCCGCGCGGCCCAGTACGCTAGGCAGCGTGCCGCGGCGTCGCGCTGCAACGCGACGCCCGCGACAGGTGTCGGGCCTATTGGGCGGCCCACCATGAGCGGGCCGCGGATCCGAAGGCGCTGCGGGATCGGCTGAGGCTGACGCGCAAGGGTATGGAGGCCGCGGCCAAGAACCATATCGAGGC
>JAVRPX010000848.1:0-3018 GCA_032161985.1 Mycobacterium sp. | reverse complement strand
CCGCATACACCATTTTCGACGCGGCGCACGTCCGGGGGCCGCTCGACGTGGAGGCCCTCCGCCTCTCCATCTCGGAGCTCGTTCGCCGCCACGAGGTCCTGCGCTCGACGTTCCCGTCCGTCTCCGGCCGGCCCGTCCAGGTCGCCCAGCCGCCCGCGCCGCTCGAGATCCCACTGACCGACCTTCGTTCGTTTCCGCCCGAGAGCCGGCAGGCCGAGCTCGACCGGGCGCTCGCCGAGGAGGCCGCGCGACCTCTCTCGCTCACCTCCGCGCCGCTGCTCCGGGCCTCCCTCTATTGGCTGGCGGATGAGGAGCACGTGCTGACTCTCGCCATCCACCACATCGCCTTCGACGCCTGGTCGGACGGGGTGCTTTGGTCAGAGCTCGGCGCGCTCTACCCTGGCTTCCGCCGCGGCGAGCGCTGCTCGCTGCCCGAGCCCGAACTGCAGTTCGCCGACTACGCCATCTGGCAGCGCGAGTGGCTGACCGGTGACGCGCTCCAGCGCGAGCTCGATCACTGGTGCGCGGAGCTCGAGGACGCTCCCCACCTGCTCCACCTCCCGTTGGACCGGCCCCGTCCGTCGGTCGAGCGGTTCATGGGCCGCCAGCTGGCATTCGAGCTCGACGCCGAACTCGCGGCCGGCGTCCGCCAACTCGCCCGAAGCCAGGGCGTCACCGTCTTCATGACACTGCTGGCCGCCTTCCAGGCCCTCCTCCACCGCTACTCGGGGCAGGACTCGGTGCTAGTCGGCACGCCCGTCGCCAACCGCGGTCGCGTCGAGCTCGAGCCGCTGATCGGCTTCTTCACCAACACCCTGGTGATGCGCGCCGACATGACCCCGGCCACCACCGGCACCGAGCTGCTGCAGCAGGTTCGCGATCGCTCGCTCTCCGCGTTCGCGCATCAGAATCTGCCCTTCGAGCGCCTCGTGGAGGAGCTGGCCCCGACCCGCGAGACCAGCCACCAGCCTGTCTTCCAGGTCATGTTCGCGCTCCAGAACGCCGCGTCGGGAGGCCTACAGCTGGAAGGCCTCGAGGTGTCCCCGATACCGGTCGAGCGCGACACCACGATGTTCGACCTGCTGCTCCACGTTGACGATCAGCCCGATGGGCTCTACCCGCTGTTCCAGTACAACAGCGACCTCTTCGATGAGGCCACCGTGCTGCGGATGGCCGGCCACTACCGGACGCTGCTTGCCGCTCTGGCCGCCGACCCGGGCCGTCCCATCGCGTCGATCGACCTGCGAACGGAAGCCGAGCGAGTCGAGATCGAGGGCTGGAACCAGACCGACAAGGCATTCGGTCCGTCCGCGGGACATGCGGCACACATCTTGTTCCACCAGCAGGCAAAGCGCACTCCGGACGCGGTTGCGCTGCGCTTCCGCGAGCTCGCGCTGACGTACCGTGAGCTGGACCTCCGCTCCAACCGCCTCGCCCACCGCCTGCGGCAGCTCGGCGTCGGCCCCGACTACCCCGTCGCCATCTGTATGGAGCGCTCGCTCGAGCTGGTCGTGGCCATACTCGGCGTCCTCAAGGCCGGCGGTGCCTACGTGCCCCTCGACCCCGACTATCCGGCGCAGCGGATCGCCTACATGGTGAGCGACGCGGCGCCTCCGGTCATCCTGTGCCAGGACTCGCTCGTCGAGCGGCTTCCCGAACACACAGCGCAGGTCGTCTGCCTCAACGCCGAGGACCCCATCGATGCGCTCCCGGACTCGCTTCCGGAGGTCTCGGTGGATCCCCGGAACCTCGCCTACGTGATCTACACGTCCGGCTCGACCGGCCAGCCCAAGGGCGTGATGGTCGACCACGCCGGCCTGACCAACCGCCTGCTGTGGTTGCAGGACGAGTACCGCCTGACGCCCTCCGACCGACTGATGCAGAAGACGCCCTTCAGCTTCGACGTCTCGGTCTGGGAGTTCCTCTGGCCGCTGATGATCGGCTCCACGATGGTGCTGGCCGAACCAGGCGGTCACAGGGATCCCGCCTACATCGCCGACCTGGTGGAGCAGGAGTCGATCACGACGATCCACTTCGTCCCCTCGATGCTGGAGGCCTTCCTCGAGGAACCGGACCTGGAGCGCCGCTGCGCCAGCCTGCGCCTGGTCTACGCCAGCGGCGAGGCGCTCAGTCCGCAGCTCCGCGATCGCTTCCTGGGTCGCATCCAGGCCGAGCTCCACAACGAGTACGGCCCTACGGAGACGGGCGAGATCACCGCCTTTTACTGCGAGGCGGCCGGAGGCCCGCTGCCTATCGGACGGCCGATCCCCAACACGACGGCCTACGTCGTCGACCGCTGGCTGCAGCCGGTACCGGTCGGGGTGCCTGGCGAGCTGATGCTCGGGGGAATCGCGCTGGCCCGCGGCTACCATCGCCAGCCCGGGCTCACCGCCGACCGTTACCTTCCCAACCCCTTCGATGCAACGGGTGGCTCGCGCCTTTACCGCACCGGCGACCTCTGCCGGTGGCTGCCTGACGGCTCCCTGGACTATATGGGCCGGGCCGACCAGCAGGTCAAGATCCGCGGCTTCCGCATCGAGCCGGCCGAGATCGAGGCCGCCCTCCTCACCCACCCGGCCGTCCGCCAGGCAGCCGTGCTGGTCCGTGACGATGTGCCAGGGGATCCTCGCCTGGTCGGCTACCTGGTCACCGACGGCAGCGAGCCGGCCACCGCCGAGCTGCGTGCGCATCTGGCCTCGATGCTGCCCCAGTACATGGTCCCCGCCGCCTTCGTCCGGCTCGAGTCCCTGCCTCTGACCGCGAGCGGCAAGCTCGACCGCAAGGCGCTGCCCGCCCCGGTGCTGCCCGTGCACGAGGAGACCGCGCTCGACCTACCCCGCACGCCGACCGAGGAGCGCCTCGCCGCCATCTGGCGCGACGTCCTGGGCCTGGAGCAAGTGGGAATCCACGACAACTTCTTCGAGCTCGGCGGCCACTCCCTGCTGGCGACCCGCGTGGTGGCCAGGACGCGCGAGGCGGTGGGGGCGGACCTTCCGCTGCGCGCCATGTTCGAGCAGC
>JAVRPX010000847.1:0-2929 GCA_032161985.1 Mycobacterium sp. | reverse complement strand
GAGGACTTCCTCGCCAGCCGACCAACAAGGGCGCAATGAACAGCGACCAGCACGAGCGCAACGCCCCGTTCTGGTATGACTGAGCCAAATACAACGCCCGTGAGGACTTTGTGAGCGCGCCGACGATCGACCCTGCCAGTGCCGCCGAGCGGCCGAAGAGAAGCGGCATCGCCAGGTGGATCCGCCGGCTGGCGGTCCCGATCATCCTCGGCTGGATAGCACTCATCGTGGTGCTGACCCTGACCGTGCCGACGCTCGAAAAAGTCGGCGAGATGCAAGCGGTGTCGATGTCGCCCAAGGACGCGCCGTCGGTGGCGGCGATGATGCGCACCGGCAAGGTCTTCCAGGAGTTCGATTCCGACAGTTCGGCGATGATCGTCCTGGAGGGCCAGCAGCCGCTCGGCGCGGAGGCGCACCGGTTCTACGACGACATGGTCGCCAAGCTGCGGGCCGACAAGAAGCACGTCCAGCACATTCAGGACTTCTGGGGCGACCCGCTGACAAGCGCCGGAGCGCAGAGCGAAGACGGCAAAGCCACATACGTGCAGGTGTATCTCGCGGGGAACATGGGCGAAGCTCTCGGCAACGAGTCGGTCACCGCGATTCAGGAACTCATTTCGGGATTGTCGCCGCCGCCGGGGGTGAAGGTCTACGTGACCGGCGGGCCTGCACTGCAGGCGGACCAAGAAAACGCGGGCAACGCCAGCATCAGAATCATCGAGCTCGTGACGGTGGCCGTCATCGTCTCGATGCTGCTGTTCTTCTATCGCTCGATCGTCACAGTCCTGCTCGTGTTGACGATTCTGGTGTTGAGCCTATCGGTGACCCGTGGAGTGGTGGCATTCCTCGGCTTCCACAACTTGATCGGGTTGTCGACGTTCGCGACTCAGCTCTTGGTAACCCTGGCGATCGCCGCGACGACCGACTATGCGATCTTCTTGATCGGCCGCTACCAGGAGGCCCGCACGGTCGGGGAAGACCGCGAGTCGGCGTATTACACGATGTTCCGCGGCACCGCCCACGTAGTGCTCGGCTCGGGCATGACGATCGCAGGCGCGACATTCTGCCTGTCGTTCACCCGATTGCCCTACTTCCAGACACTCGGCATCCCGCTCGCGGTCGGAATGGTCGTCGCAGTCCTTGTGGCGCTGACTCTGGGACCCGCCATCATCACCGTCGCGAGCCGCTTCGGACTATTGGAACCCAAGCGCGCCATGCGGATTCGGTTTTGGCGGCGCCTCGGTGCAGCTGTCGTACGGTGGCCCGGCTGGATCCTGACCATGACGATTCTTCTCGCGTTGATCGGCCTACTTACCCTGCCGGGCTACCAGCCCAGCTACAACGACCGCAAGTACCTACCCGCCGACCTGCCTGCGAACGAAGGATTCGCAGCGGCCGAACGACACTTCCCTGTCGCCAGGATGAACCCCGAAATGCTCCTCGTCGAATCAGACAAGGATCTTCGCAATTCGGCGGACTTCCTGGTGATCGATCGGATCACCAAGGCTGTGACCAGGGTGCCCGGCATTGGGCGAGTGCAGTCGATCACGCGTCCTGAGGGTAAACCGTTGAAGTTCAGCACGATTCCGGCTCAGATGAGCATGAGCGGCACCTTTCAGGAGATGAACCGCTCCTACACGCAGCAGACCATGGACAACATGTTGGTGCAAGCCAACGATATGCAGACGACCATCGACACCATGACGAAGATGAACTCGTTGATGGGTGAGATGAGCGCCGTCACGCATTCCATGGTTTCCAGGACGCGAGACATGACCATTGACATCGCCGAATTGCGCGACCACATCGCCGATTTCGACGATTTCTTCCGCCCGATTCGCAACTACCTGTACTGGGAGCCGCACTGCTACGACATTCCCCTCTGCTGGTCGATGCGGTCGGTCTTCGACACGCTCGACGGCGTCGACACCACGACCGATGACATCCAGGCTCTGCTTCCAGACTTGGAACGACTCGACTCGCTCATGCCGGAGCTGATGGCGGTGATGCCGCCGCAGATCGAGACGATGAAGAAGATGCAGACGAGCATGCTGAGCATGCATTCCACTCAGGCGAGCCAGCAGGATCAGCAGGCCGCGGCGAGCGACAACCAGTCCGCCATGGGCGATGCGTTCAACAACTCCCACAACGACGACTCGTTCTACCTGCCGCCGGAGATCTTCGATAACAAGGACTTCAAGCGCGGCATGGACAACTTCATCTCGCCAGACGGCCACGCGGTGCGGTTCATCATCTCCCACGAAGAGGATCCGCTCAGCGCGGAGGGCATCGATCGCATCGACGCCATCAAGAGCGCTGCATTTGAAGCCATCAAGGGCACGCCGTTGGAGGGATCGAGGGTTTACCTCGGCGGAACTGCCTCCACCTTTAAGGACATGCAGGAAGGCAATGCGTACGACCTAATGATCGCAGGCGTCGCCGCGCTGACACTGATCTTCATCATCATGTTGATCATTACGCGCAGTATCGTCGCGGCGGGCGTCATCGTCGGCACCGTGGTGCTGTCGCTCGGCGCATCCTTCGGTCTGTCGGTTCTGTTCTGGCAGCACCTGATTGGCTTGGATCTGCAGTTCATGGTGATGGCGATGGCGGTCATCATCCTGTTGGCGGTGGGCGCCGACTACAACCTGCTGTTGGTGGCGCGGATGAAGGAGAGACCGGCAGGGATCAACACCGGAATCATCCGTGCCATGGGTGGCAGCGGATCCGTCGTGACCGCGGCCGGCCTGGTGTTCGCGTTCACGATGATGTCGATGTCGGTCAGCGCCATGGTCGTGGTTGCCCAAATGGGCACGACCATCGGGATGGGCCTGTTGTTCGACACGTTGGTGATTCGCGCATTCATGACGCCGTCGATCGCGGCGCTATTCGGTCCCTGGTTCTGGTGGCCGCAGATCGTGCGGCAGCG
>JAVRPX010000846.1:0-2885 GCA_032161985.1 Mycobacterium sp. | reverse complement strand
GCACGGTCAGGAGGCTCCAACCAGCAGCCGTGTACGTGATGGTCCACCAGCGGCACGTTCTCGATGTGCTCGGCCAGCGCGGTCAAACTCATACGCTCCAGGCCAGACGGAACTTCTCGGCGAGGTCCTCAGGGCTGAGGTCGCCGAAGGTCTCCTGCTCGTAGCGCCGCACCGCGATCGTCGCGTCGACCGGTTCGTCGCCGAGAATGCCGCGCAGCAAGGCGGATTGGTCAAGCGCATCGAGGGCGTCGCCTTGGCTCGAGGCGAGTAGCTTGGTACCGGCTTGATCGCGTTGGTCATCGGTGAGTGCGGCCGGGTCGACGGTCGTCTCGGCCGGCAGCGGCAGCTTGCGTTCGATGCCGTCGAGCGCAAGCCCGAGTATCGCCGCGGTCGCGTAATACGGATTGGCCGACGGGTCGACCACCTTCACCTCGACGTTCGCGCCGAGCGGATTGCTCGGCCCGCCACGCACGTATCGCACCGCGGCTTCCCGGTTTTCCGTGCCCCAGCAGACATACGCCCCCGACCAATGACCGGGCTGCATCCGCAGCCCCGACAGGACGGAGCCGCACAATATGCCCTGCGCGCCGGGCAGCCCCGCGAGCAGTCCCGCGACGGCGGACTCCCCCTCCGGAGTCATGCCTGCCACCCCCGTTCCCTCCGAGAACAGTGGAGTGTCGCCGCGCTTCATCGAAAAGTGTTGGTGAGAGCCGGATCCCACGCTGCCCGCGAACGGTACGGGCGACAGGCTGACTCGTAGCCCGTAGCGGCGGGCCGCCCTGCCGATGATGATGCGCGTCAGCACCAGCTGGTCGGCTGCCGCAACGGGAGACTGCGGGGACAGCGAGATCTCGAACTGATTGACGCCGTACTCCGGGTGCAACTGTTCGATCGCGACACCCGAACCGGCCGTTGCGTTGATGACGTCCCGCACGAACCCCTCGAATTCGAGCACCCCGGCCAGGCCGTACTGCGCCCACATGTGCGACGGCAGTGCATTGCCATCGGGGCCGACCAGGACGAACTCCATCTCATGGCCGACCATCGCGTCGATGCCGGCTTTAGACAACCGCTCCTCGATCCGGTGCAGCACGCCGCGGCTGCAATAGGGGTCGGCCGAACCGTCCTGATTGAAGAAAGCGCCTGGCGCCCAAGCGAATCCGTCCCCGAGGATCCGCAACCCACCGAGGTCGATGCGGATTCGCTGATCGCCGACCACACCGGTGTTCTCGCCGAAGACGACGCCCACCTGGTCGATGGCGAATACGTGCCAGACCGGGCTGGCGCCCAGCCCCGGGTCGGCGAAGGTACCCATCCGGCGGAGTGGCACCGTCTTGGCATGTGTAAGCCCTGCGGGATTGACCACTGTGCCGATCAGCGTGGCGACCCCGTCGGCCTCCAATTGGGCGATGGCGGCTGCGGCGAGGGGTTTGGCTACCTGCGATGTCACAACAGCCATTGTGCGCGGACGCGCCCCGAATTACAGGGTGATCTTACAGCTTTGGCCGATGTCGAGCGTCCGCAGCATCCGGCCCATGCCCAACCACATTGCGCAGGACAGCGCTAGGTCGGTCAGCAGTTCGTCGCTGAATTCCTTGTTGGCGCGATCCCAGAAGTCCTCGTCGTCCCGCAGGCCGGTGTGGTCGCTGGCGAAGCGTTCCGCGAACTCAGCGGCGACGCGCTCCTGCGGGCTATACCCCGGCCAGGTCCGCCAATCGGCCGCGCGCTCGTAGAGGTCCTCGTCGACCCCGGCCGCGATGCCTTCCGAGTCGCGGGTGTTCTGGCACACCACGCATTCGTTGTCGAGCGCGATGACCATCCTCGCCAACTCGCGGACCCGCATCGGCAGTCGGTTCTTGTTGTAGACCGCGTTGGTGTAACCGGCCATTGCGACTCCGATATCAGGGGACTTCACCACCCAGGCAGCCGCGTCGTCGTCGGCGAAGGGTCCAATTCGGCTCATGGCCGAATCGTACGCCGGAGGCGGCAAAAGTGGAACACGTTCTAGAAGGTGCGCCAAAAGGGCTGGTAGCTCAGCTGGCGGCGGCCACTTCAGCCTGCTCGTCGTACCAGTCGCGTTGGACCAGCACCCGGTGCGCAATGCGTTCCACCGCCGCCTCCACCGCAACGCGGTCCGGGCGTCCCTCGAACGACGGTGACGACGCCAGCTTCTCGACGATTCTGTTGATCAATGCGGACGACACCGCGTCGACCTGCTTGGCGCCCGCCTGGGTCAGCCACAGCAGGTCACCCGTGCGCAGCGCATAGCCGGTGTCGACCAGCCGGCCGAACGTGGGCTCGAGCACTTCGCACGGCACCCGAAGGCGGTCGGCCATGTCTGTCAGCCGCGCCGAGCCGAAGACCTGGTTGTTCCGGTAGATCTGGACCAGCCCCCACAGCCGCGCAACGTCGAGGTCGCAGCCGGGCCTTTCGCAGATGTTTCGCAGCCGGATCTCCGGCGAGTGCCGCATCATCCGGCCGATCGCGATCTCCAGGACCTTGTCGGGTGTCTCGGAGCCAGGCATGCCGAAGCCTTCGCCGAGATCGACGGCGTTGACGGCGTCGATCTCGCGCAGCGGAATCTCTTTGAGCGTCAGCGCGACGATGAACCCGACGAGGGCCACGGGGGCCGCGCACAGGAACACCATGTCAAGGGAATCCGCGTAGGCGTTGATGATCGGCGCGGCGACGTCCTGCGGCAACTGGTGCAACGACTGCGGGGACTGAGCCGCAGCAGGCGGTGCGCCACTTGCCGCGAGCGCCGGTCCGATCCTGTCGCTGAGGAAGTTGGCGAACAGCGACCCGAATATTGCTGCACCGAAAGAACTTCCGATGGTTCGAAAGAATGTCACGCCGGACGTTGCGACCCCGAGGTCGCCGAAGTT
>JAVRPX010000845.1:0-2519 GCA_032161985.1 Mycobacterium sp. | reverse complement strand
GAGGAAATGCGTACCCATCAGATACGCGACGTGCTCAACGACGCGGAATACGGGCGCACGGACCTCCAGGAGCGGGCCGGCTTCAGGACCATGCTCGCCACGCCGATGATCCTGCAGGACGAACTCGTGGGCGTGCTGTCCATGTGGCGGACCGACGTCAAGCCCTTCGACGCGCGCGAACGCAAGCTCCTCGAGGAATTCGCCATTCAGGGCGCGATCGCGTTGCGGCAGCGCGACCTGATGCTCGCACTCGACTCCAGGAAAAAGGAGCTGGAAGGCAAGGTCGATCAGCTGAAAGTCCTCCGAGAGGTCGGCGAGGCGGTCGGCTCGAGCCTCGACCTCGACGAGGTTCTCGACCGGATCGTCAGCAACGCCGTGCGGCTCACAGGAACCGACGGCGGATCGATCATGGAGTACGACGAGTCCGGCGACTCGTTCCACGTCCGTGCCGCCTTCGGCAGCAGCAGTGACTTATTGGAGCAGCTGCGAGCGATCACTATCGACCGGGAATCCACTCTGGTCGGTCGGACCGCACTCGAGCGCAGGCCTCTCGAGGTCGCCGACCTGGCTCAGGAAGCGGAGCTCGACCCTCATCTGGACATCCTGTTCCGGGACGGCTGGGGCTCGGTGCTTGCGGTTCCGATGTTGCGGGGCGACAGGATGGTGGGCGTGCTGGTGATACGGCGCCGGAGCACGGGGACGTTCCCGCCCGAGGTATCCGAGTTGCTCCAGACCTTCGCTGGCCAGTCAGCGCTGGCCATCGTCAACGCACGCCTGTTCCGGGAGCTGCAGACCAAGTCCAAAGAACTCGAGATCGCCAGTCGCCACAAGTCGGAGTTCCTCGCCAGCATGTCCCACGAACTGCGGACCCCGTTGAACGCGGTGATCGGCTTCTCCGAGGTGCTGCTGGACCGCATGTTCGGCGAGATCAACGAGCGCCAGGAGGAGTACCTGCGCGACATCCGGAACGCGGGCAGGCACCTCCTGGAGCTGATCAACGACATCCTGGATCTGTCCAAGGTCGAGGCGGGTCACATGGTGCTTCAGCCCAGCACGTTCGAGGTCGGCAGCGTCCTGGAGTCCGCGTCGGCGATGCTCCGCGAACGCGCGACTCAGCATGCCATCGCCTTGTCGGTTCAGATCGCCGACGACATCGACATGATCGAGGCTGACGAGCTGCAACTCAAGAAGGTGGTTCTCAACCTCCTCTCCAACGCCGTCAAGTTCACGCCCGACGGCGGCAGCGTTTCCATCAACGCTTGGCGCGAGGGGACCGAACTCAACGTGACAGTGACCGACACCGGCATCGGGGTGGCTCCCGAGGACCAGGAACGCATCTTCGAGTCCTTTCAACAGGGCCGCAGAGGGGCTCCGAAAGAGGAGGGCACCGGTCTTGGGCTGACAATTTGCCGACGCGTCGTCGCGTTGATGGGAGGGCGCATGTGGCTCGAGAGCACCCCTGGGGTCGGAAGCACGTTCGGGTTCTCCGTCCCGGGCCTGCCGGAGCGGGAGGACGACGCCGCTTTCCCTGAGGGTGACAAGCGTCCCGTTGTAGTCCTCGTAGACGACGATCGGGCGTCACTGGATCTTCTCTCGGCCTACCTCGATGGTTCAGGGACTCGGGTGCTGCGCGCCCGCGACGGCGTAGAGGCGCTCGAGCAGATCCGCAAGGCGTTGCCCGTAGCCGTTGTGCTTGACATCAAGCTGCCGCGGCTCGATGGCTGGCAGGTACTGGCCGAGCTCAAGGCTGACCCCGTCACCGTCACCATCCCGGTAGTCATCGCCTCCGTCGTCGACGACCGGCCCCGGGGTCTAGCGGAGGGAGCGGACGAGTATCTGCTCAAGCCAATTCGTCGCGACGAGCTGGTCGATGCCCTGCGACGTCTGGGTGCCCTTGGGGAGTCTTCGTGACGCCGCGCAGAATCCTTGTGGTCGAGGATAATCCGTTGAACCTCAAGCTGGTTCGCGATGTTCTACAGTTCGCCGGATACGACGTCGTCGAGGCCAACTCGGGAGAGGAGGGTCTGCGTGTTGCCGAGGAGGATCCCCCGGACCTGGTCCTGATGGATCTCCAGCTCCCCGGCATCGACGGAACCGAGACGTTGCGCAGATTGAGACAGGGCAGTCTCGGACGGGACGTGCCGGTCGTCGCGGTGACCGCCTTCGCGATGGCCGAGGATCGGGCGCGCGCATCGCTGGCCGGCTTCGACGGATACGTCGAGAAGCCAATCAGCGTGCGAGAACTGCCCGGCCAGATCGAGGCGTTCCTCGACGGGCGGGCGGTCTGATGGACATCCCGGTTACCGCACTGGCTGTCGACGACGAGCCGGCCAACTTGAGACTTCTCGACGCGGTTCTTACGCCTCGCGGGTATCGGGTTCTCACCGCGTCTTCAGGCGCCGAAGCCCTCGAGCTGCTCGGGACCGAGGACGTTGACATTGTCCTTCTCGACATCGTGATGCCGGAGATGGACGGCCACGAAGTCTGCCGAAAGATCCGCTCCACACCGGCTACGGAGT
>JAVRPX010000844.1:0-2759 GCA_032161985.1 Mycobacterium sp. | reverse complement strand
ATCAAGGGGCTGACCACTCTGTTTAACCGAATAGATCGGTTAATAAGGTTAGAAATCGGCCGAACACAGAGGAAGGCATTGAAATGAAGAACTTCGGAATTGCCACACTGATCGCCAGCGGTCTCACCGCAGCGGTGCTGGGTTTTGCGGGACCAGCCCAGGCCGACATTGTTACCAGCCCCGCATTGCCCCATTACTCCGTCGACAACCACGACGAAGCCAACACCACGAACGGCTTTGTAGACCTGCCCTTCTGATGGGCCGGGCGTGTACGACTATCCGACTCCCGCTCAGCGAGCGGGAGTCGGAGTAACAGGCACCGCCCAGGCGCTGCCCTGCTCGCGGTCGAGCACCGTCTCCCCCCTGTTCTTCAGTCCGAAGATGTAGACCAGCAGGCTGATGCCGATCACCACCGTGACGTAGACGATGAACAAGGTGATGTGGTCCGGCTTGGATGCTTGGTAGAGCAGCGGCGCAGTACCGCCGAACACGGAATTCGCAAGCGCGTAGCCAAAACCCACTCCCAGGGCACGGATTTCAGCGGGGAACAGCTCTGCCTTCACGATGGCGTTGACCGACGTGTAACCGGTGATGATGATGTAGCCGACGGCCAGCAGCGTGAACGCCATGACCACTGAGGTGGTCTTCGGCAAGAAGGTCAGTAGGAAATAGGTGTAGATAACGCCACCGACACCGAAGAAGATCAGGAGTGGCTTGCGGCCAATCCGGTCGCTGATGATGCCGCCAACGGGCTGCAGGAGCATCAGGAAGATCAGTCCGATCAGATTGACCCACGTCGCCGTCAGCGCCCGGTCAGACCCGAAGGTGGACTTGACGATCGCCGGCGCGTTGACGCTGTAGGTGTAGAACGCGATCGTGCCACCCGCCGTAATGAGGAAGACGAGCAGCAGCGGGCGCCAGTGCGCGGTGAACAACGTCTTCATGGATCCCGCGTCCCGGTCCTTGCCCTCGCGGATGGCCTCCAAGTGTGACTCGCTGAGGGACTCGTCCATCGAACGGCGAATCCACAGCACGACAAGGGCGGCGATGCCACCGATGAAGAAGCCGATCCGCCATCCCCAGGCGTGCAGGGCGTCATCGTCCAGGAAGTGAAGCGCGATGAGGAGTGTGAACTGCGCGAGAACGTGACCGCCGATAAGGGTGACGTACTGGAACGACGACAAGAAGCCGCGCCGATTCGCAGTGGCCGCTTCGGACATGTATGTCGCTGACGTCCCGTACTCGCCACCAGTGGCGAATCCCTGCACGAGCCGAGCGAGAACCAGAATCACCGCCGCCCAGTACCCGAGGATCTCGCGTGTCGGCATGACCGCCACGACGAAAGAACACGTCGACATGACGGTGATGCTGAGCATCAGGGCGGCCTTGCGGCCGCGACGGTCGGCGTACCTGCCGAAGAACCACGATCCCACCGGACGCATGACGAAGGTGACCGCGAAGATCGCGTAGATGTACACCGTTGAGTTGGTGTCGTTCTTGTCGAAGAACTGCGCCTCGAAGTAGGAGGCGAAGACCGTGTAGACGTAGACGTCGTACCACTCGACGAGGTTTCCTGCCGAGCCCCTGATGATGTTGAGCACCGCCCGCCGGGTGCTCGTCGGAGCGCGTGTCGGACCGGTCAGGCTGGACGGCGTCGTCCCATCGCTCATTCATGAACGATAGCGGGCAGTTCGCCGCGGGAGTTGAAAACCGACGGCCCACGGGCAGCAGCGTGAGATACGAGAAGTGTGTGAGCATGGCATACCTAGCGCAACCTGAGCAGCAGCAACAACTGGAATGGCTCGACGGCGGCACACTGGCAATCTTGCTCGACGGCAAGGCCACAGACGGCCAGTTGATGATCGGACGCTTCGAAGTCAGCGAAGGCGAAGCGCCCCGTACCACAAGCACACGCGTGAGGATGAGGTGTTCATGCTCATCAAGGGAACTGCGTTGCTCTGGTACGACGACCAGGAGATGGAGCTGTCGGAGGGTGGAATCGTCTTCTTGCCCAAGAACATTCCGCACGCATACCGCATCACTTCCAAGAAAGCGGGCCTGCTAATGATCAACACACCGGCAGGAATCGAAGGGATGTTCCGCTACGCCGGCCGTGACAGAGCAACGCCGCGCCCGGAGGGCTTCGAAATCTCGCCCGAACGTTTGGTCGAGGGAGCGGACAATTTCGGACAGATCATTCTCGGCCCGCCACGCTGATCGCGGACGAATATCGCGCTGAGGTGACCCAAATTTGGCGACTTCACCGTTTGAAACCCGCTGTTGGGGGCTAACCCTATGAACTGACGTCGGTCACAGGAGGTCGGCCCAATGGTCACCGGAGAAAGTGGGGTCAGCCGCACGGAGCAACTTGACCCAGGATCGCAGCGGGTACAGGTACGGCGTGCAGCGCTGGCGAGCGCGATCGGCACGACAATCGAGTGGTACGACTTCTTCCTCTACAACACGGCCGCCGCGCTGGTCTTTCCACACCTGTTCTTTCCCGCATCTAGTACCTACGCAGGCGCGATGCAGTCGTTCGCGACCTATTTCGTGGGCTTCGCCGCACGGCCGATCGGGGCGGCAATCTTCGGGCACTGGGGCGACCGGATCGGGCGCAAGACCACACTGATCATCACGCTGCTGGTGATGGGCATCGCGTCTGCGGCCATCGGCATCCTGCCCGGGACCGCAACCATCGGGGTCGCCGCGCCGCTGCTGCTGGTGGCGTTGCGCGTGCTGCAAGGGATCGCTGTCGGCGG
>JAVRPX010000843.1:0-3867 GCA_032161985.1 Mycobacterium sp. | reverse complement strand
CCGGGAATCGTTCTGGCGCAGGCCATTGGCCGGTTGGGCAACTATTTCAATCAGGAGCTGTACGGACGGCCGACGACGCTGCCGTGGGGTCTGGAGATATTTGAACGCCGCGACGCCAGCGGTGCGCTCGACTCGTTGAACGGTGTCTCGACTGGCCAGTTGGTCGAGGTGGTCCATCCGACGTTCTTGTACGAATTGCTGTGGAATGGTTTGGTTTTCGCGGCGCTGATTTGGATCGACAAGCGATTCAAGATAGGCCACGGCCGGCTGTTCGCGATGTATGTGGCGGGCTACTGCCTTGGCCGGTTCTGGATCGAGCTGATGCGCAGCGATGTGGCCACGCATATCGCGGGTATTCGGGTTAATTCGTTCACGTCGACGTTCGTGTTCATCGGCGCAGTGGTGTACATCATGGTCGCGCCGAAGGGCCGAGAAGACCCTGCCTCCCTTGCCGGCAAGCCGGAGGAGGTAGACGAGGAAGAAGACGCGGTCGAGGCATTTGCCAAGGAGTTGACGGCCGTAGCTGCGACGACCGGTGTCGTCGCCGCTGCCAAGGTCGCAGGTGACGCAGAGGACGAGGACGCCAAGGCCGCCCGAGATGAGGAAGTCGAGGACTCGGAGGAGCCGGACGCCGGCTTGGGTCTAGTCGAGGGCGAAGAAGCTGTTGAGGCCGAGGAGGCTGCGCCCGAGGTTCATGAGGCGGCGGTGGACGCCGCGGCCGAGGCAGAGGCCGTCGTCGATGAAGTCGCCGCGGAGGACGGACAGCCAGAAGCCGAAGACGCGGGGGAGGCCGAAGAGCCCGAGGCGGAGGCGGAGCCCGAGGCTGAGGCGGAGCCCGAAGAGTCCGCGGCTGGGGAGCTGGACGGCGGCTTGGGTCTGGTTGAGGGCGAAGAAGCTGTCGAGGCCGAGGAGGCTGCGCCTGAGGTTCATGAGGCGGCGGTGGAGGCTGCCGCTGAGGCCGAGGCCGTCGCCGAAGAGGTTGCGGCGGAGGATGACGACAAGCCGTCGACGGAGGCAGCGACCGAAGCAGAATCGCTCGCGCCGGATATAGCCGAGGAACCGTCCGAGGACATTACAGAGGCCGAGCCGGATGACTCCGAGCCCGACGAGCCGGAAACCGAGGATGCCGAGGCCGCGGTCGAGGCCGCCGAAACAGAACCTTCCGAAGAGGACGCTGCCGAGGAAGAAGAAGCTGTCGTCGAGGAAGCCGATTCCGCAGCCGAGGACGAACCCGAGACGGGAGTCCTCGAGGAGGCGAAGGTCGAAGAAACGGCCGAGCCCGAGCCGGCCGAGGAGCCTGGCAGACGCCTGAGCCGCTGGCTTCGCCGCAATCGCTGACCGGACTTATCCCCAGTCCGAAATTCATCCGCGCCGTGGAATCCGCTTATGCTCCCGACCTCAAGATGCCCGGACGCGAAACAGCGACCGTCATGCTCGCCCTCGGCGTCGGGCTCGGACTGCTCCTCTCTGTCGACCCCGCCATCTCGGTCGACGGGCTTATCGACGCCCTCAGGCTCCTAACGGCCAAACCTTCTAGGGCGCGTCCGACTCTGGCATGCTGAACGCATGACCGAGCCGCAGTTCAGTGGCAACGAGAGTGGAAACCCCTATCCACCTCCCACGCAGCAACCGGGTTACCCCCCGCCCGGCCAGTATCCGCCGGCGCCTGGTCAGTATCCGCCGCCACCAGGGCAGTTTCCCCCGCCGGCCGGGCAGTACCCGGCAGGGCAGTACCCGCCGGCATACATGGATCCCGCCGCGCCGTTCGGCCGTCATCCGCTGACCGGTGAGCCGCTGTCCGACAAGTCCAAGGTGGTCGCGGGACTGCTGCAGTTGCTCGGACTGTTCGGGCTCGTCGGCATCGGTCGCATCTACCTCGGCTACACCGGGCTGGGGGTCGCGCAACTCGTCGTCGGGCTGATCACGTGCGGCATCGGCGCGATCATCTGGGGCATCATCGACGCGGTTCTGATCCTCACCGACAAGGTCCGCGACCCGGAGGGGCGTCCTCTCCGCGATGGCACCTAGCGCCACCAGCCGCGGACGGCTTTACGGCGCGCTCGGCACCGGCGCCGTTCTAGTGGGCGGTTTCGCCTACGTGGGGCTCGGCGATCCGCACAGTCCGCACTTCATGTTTCCTGTCTGCCCGTTCAAGGCGCTGACGGGCTGGAACTGTCCGGGCTGCGGTGGCCTGCGGATGACCCACGACGTGCTGCACGGCGATATCGCCGCCGCCGTCGTCGACAATGTTTTTCTTCTCGTCGGTCTGCCAATGCTCGCGGCCTGGCTACTTGTGCGCTGGCGTCGCGGGCAACCGTTGATGCCGAAACCTGCGATCGTCGTCATCGCGGTCGCCGCGATCACCTGGACGGTGGTACGGAATCTGCCCGGGTTCCCGCTGGTCCCGACGCTTCTCGGCGGGTAGCTCCGCAGCTGCGCTGATACACTCGACAACGGGCCGGTGCAGTCCCGGACAGAGATTTTCCCGGACTGCGGAGGTACCGAACCAATGCTGTTTTCGGCATTGCCCGACCGCCAGGGCTTATACGACCCAGACAACGAGTCGGACTCCTGTGGCGTCGCCATGATCACCGACATCCAGGGCCGCCGCTCGCACGCCATCGTCGCCGACGGGCTCGTCGCTCTGGAACACCTCGAACACCGTGGCGCCGCGGGTGCCGAGCCCAACAGCGGTGACGGCGCAGGCATCCTCATCCAGCTGCCCGTCGAACTCCTCAAAGAGGTCGTCGACTTCGAACTTCCCCCGGTCGCGCCCGACGACACCAACACCTTCGCCGCCGGAATCTGCTTCCTGCCGCAGGATCCCGACGCCCGCGCCGCCGCTCGCGAAGTTATCGAAGACATCGCCGTAGAGGAAGGTCTGCGAGTCCTCGGCTGGCGCGCGGTGCCCGTCGACCCCGACGGCGCCGAGGTCGGCGTGACCGCCCTTGGCTGCATGCCCTACATGTCGCAGCTGTTCCTCGCCGGGCCGCAGGGCATCGGCGGGATCGATCTCGACCGGCGCGTCTATCCGCTGAGAAAGCGCGCCGAGCGCAACGGCGTCTACTTCCCGTCCCTGTCCAGCCGCACCATGGTCTACAAGGGCATGCTCACGACAATGCAGTTGCCCCAATACTTTCCGGATCTGAGGGACGCAAGATGCATTAGCGCCATCGCGATTGTGCACAGCCGGTTCTCCACCAACACGGTCCCGTCGTGGCCGCTGGCCCATCCGTTCCGCTTCGTCGCGCACAACGGTGAGATCAACACCGTGCGCGGCAACCGCAACCGCATGCACGCCCGCGAGGCCATGCTGGCCGGCTCGAAGATCCCCGGCGACCTGTCCCGTTTGTCGCCGATCTGTACCCCGGAGGCCTCCGACTCTGCGTCCTTCGACGAGGTGCTCGAACTGCTGCATCTCGGCGGCCGCAGCCTGCCCCACGCCGTTCTGATGATGATTCCCGAGGCCTGGGAGAACAACACCACCATGGACGCCGCCGAACGCGCATTCTGGCAGTTCCACGCGTCGGTGATGGAACCGTGGGACGGTCCGGCCTGCGTGACGTTCACCGACGGCACGCTCGTTGGAGCGGTGTTGGACCGCAACGGGTTACGGCCGGGCCGCTGGTGGCGCACCATCGACGATCGTGTCATCCTGGCCAGCGAAAGCGGCGTGCTCGACGTGCCGTCGGCCGAGATCGTGGCCAAGGGCCGGCTACAGCCCGGCAAGATGTTGCTGATCGACACCGCGCAAGGCCGCATCGTCTCCGACGACGAGATCAAGGACGACCTGAGTAAGCAAGCGCCCTACGGTGAATGGCTGCACGCCGGCCTGCTCGATCTCAAGACGCTGCCCGACCGCGTCCG
>JAVRPX010000842.1:0-2678 GCA_032161985.1 Mycobacterium sp. | reverse complement strand
CGGCGACGGTAACGACGGTCTGATCCTACTCAACGAGGTCATGTCGACGTTCGACAATACCGCCGCCGCAACCAATCTCGTGGCACGAGTGGTCGGCCAGTGGCGCGGTTGCGCGGGCAAGTCGGTGACGCTGATTGTCGACGGCACCCCCGCCGTCCTCGATGTGGGGCAACCGATTCAGAACGGCACGGTCATGATGCTACGAAACACGGTGCGCGGCGGCATGTCTGGTTTCAGTAGTGACCGGGCCATCGCGGCCAAAGCCAATGTGGTCATCGACCTCGATGCGGAGGGCTACGACCTCGGCGACAGCCTCCAGTCGATAGCGGACTTGATCCTGGAGAGGGTACCTGTATGAGTTCACCGCGGCGGCGGAGGCTGCGTGGTCACCACGTGCACGCGACGACGGTTGCTCACGGCGACGATCAACCATATCCACGCCCAGCCGCCGCAGGCCCAGAACGTCAGCAGTGTGAGTACGGCGTGCAGTGCATGGTTCGGTCCGGTGACCACAACGCTGGTTTGCATGGGCATCGGCTGCAGTGAGGGCGCTGGATGAGGCGGTGCGGCCATCGGGTGTGGTGCAGCGGGCACGGGCTGCGGCGGGGTGGCACGATGGTGCGCCGTCCAGCCGCGCCCGTCGAAATAACGCTGTCCAGGTGCACCGCTTGGGTTGGGATACCAGCCGGCGGGTGGCAGGTTACTCATAGCGACTCCTCCCTGCCTCCCGCCATTGGACTCAAACGCTGTGATGCGACTGTTCCAACGTTAGCTGGACCGTCGGCGCTAACTCCACGCCTACGCGAGAGGCGTCGAGCATGCTGCTCGATGGGGAGCCGCGGCTGGCACCCCATCGGCGCCCGCCATGGCATCTGACGGCTTATTACTCTTGGTCAGAAGAGGTTTCGTCGGCGCGCCGGATCATGCGCTCCGACAATTCGAGGAACTGGTTCTCATGGCCGCCGGCCACGGAAGAGTAGCCTAGCCTTCGTATCTCCGTCGCGAATCCCCGGACGTCGCTGGCTAAATGCTCGAGCTCATTCATAGTGACAACCAACTCTAAGGACGCCTTCAAGAAGTAGGTGAGGGACAGTCGCTTTCGGGCAGTCGGCGAGCGCGCCCCATGATGAGTGGGTCGGGCTCGTCGGCGCCGCCTCGCCGCCGCATCGGCGGCCGGCAACGACCATCACAGCCGTTGCCGCGGGGTGCGCGTGCCGGGGCTCCGCGCATCAGAGTGTTCGGCAGTGCCGTGCCGATCTTTAGGATCAGCCGCTTCATCGAGTTTCTCAGCGGAGCTGCCGAATACCGAGTCGGTCGATTCGCCAAGAGCCGGCTCGCGGAAATGCCACTTCTCGTCACGATACGAATGATCGAGATTCAATTCCCACGGAAAAGCCATTCGCTCCCCCCCATAGCGTTGCGCCGGCAATTAGCGGAAAACGCTATCGCAACTTCTCGCGATCTTGGGTAACTGTTCGATAAAAGATGAATTGCGACTCAAGCACGGGAAATCCCTTCGCTCGTCCGAAATTCGAGTTTTGCATGCGCTGTTTCGGCAGCAGTCGCCCAGCGGCCCGGGTCTCCGACTTGCATTTTGGCGCCATCAGCGCCAAAATGGCGCCATGCCGAGTGTGCAGATCAAAGATGTACCGGACGACACTCACAGGGTCTTGCGCGAGCGCGCCGCACGCGCGCACCAGTCTCTGCAGGAGTACCTCCTGAGCCGGCTGATTGCCGACGCGAGCCAGCCGACTCTAGAGGAGGTATTCGAGCGCGCCGCCCAACGTGACGGTGGCGTGGTGTCCTTTGGGTCAGCGGTGAGTCACCTTCGGGCAGAACGTGATCGTCGTTGATGCAGGCGTGCTGGCGGTAGCACTGGGAGACGACGGAAGGGATGGGCAGCGGGCCCGGAATCGACTGCAGGGCAACACTTTAGCCGCCCCCGCGCTCGTCGACCTCGAGGTCGTTTCGGTGTGGCGCCGCCATGTCACGGCGAAGCTGATGACAGCGCGACGAGCCGCGGCTGCGATCTCCGACCTCGGCGACTTGCCGCTACGCCGCTCGTCGCATCGGCCGCTGCTACGCCGCATTTGGGAGTTGCGGCATGTCGCGACACCCTACGACGCCGCTTATGTCGCACTCGCCGAAGCGCTCAACGTCGTCCTCGTGACCGCCGACGCGCGACTTGCAAGGGCATCAGGTGTCAGATGTGAGATCGAGGCGATCGCGGATTAGGTGTCGATCATCTTGCGGTGGTCCAACCTGGTGCGGCAGCGCCCGCAGCGGTAACAGTCCCGGCTGCAGAAGTTGCCGGGCTCGCCTGTCTCGAAGGGACGACATCTGTGACTCGCGGAAGTTCGTCTTATTACACGTGTGTCGAGTGATCGGGCCGGATCCGTCGATGTACGAGGTAGGAGCGTGTCGGTTTGAGATTCTGCGTGGGTGTCCGCTGATCCGGCGGCTGCTCCTTCGGGGGTGGTGACGTTCTTGTCCACCGATGTCGAGGGTTCGACCCGTCGGTGAGAGGCTGACGCGGACGCGAAGCGGGCGCCCCTGCAAGCGAGCGCCCAGCGTTATGCTTTCGCCATCGCAAAGGGACAGGAGCCGCCCATGCCGGGACATCGTCAGCATGCGGTCGACCTCCGAGTGCAACAAGTTGCGCCGGACTCCCAGCGGAC
>JAVRPX010000841.1:0-6837 GCA_032161985.1 Mycobacterium sp. | reverse complement strand
TTCGGTGTTGCGGGCGGGAGAGGTCAGGCGGACGCGTTCGGGAGTGCCCGGTGTGGTGGTCGCCACCGGCGGCCCGCAGACCAGTTCGCCGACGGGCTCACCTGAGTCGGCAGCGCGGATAACTGCCGCCGCGGAATCGGCGTCGACAACCCCCAACGCCAACGCGCGGCAAACCGTTCGCGCCGGTTACAGAAAAGGGTCGACCACTGCGATCGGTCCCGTACAGCCCAACACGGCCGCATCGGCGTCCGGCTCCACAACGGCTAGGAACGCCTCAACCTCGGACGCGGTGCAGCCATCGACGTCAACGACCCCGCCGTATGCGTCCACGCTCGGCGCTGGCTCACCGGCAGTGTCGATCCCCGGTGCCGCCCTGGCGGCGGTGCAGGAGCCGCCGGCGGAGCCCGCGGCCACGGTCAGCACCCCGACCCCCGTCGAGATTGTGTCTGGCATTGTGCCAACGCAGGTCAGCGCGGTGCTGTCGCCGTTCGCCAACAACCCGCCGACGACGCCCGTCGAGCCGCCAACGATGTGGACGCTGCTGGCGTTTGTGCGCCGCGAATTCGAGTCCACCGTCTCCAACGAGTCACCTACGGTCGACCCACTGGCCGGTCAAATCACCAACGGGCTCGTCACCGACACCCCGACGCTCGATGACCAATCGATATACCCGGCGATCACCGGCGTGACGGCTGCCCCACTTGCGGGCGTGTCGGACCTGACTTCACTCACGCAGCTCAACGCCGCCGCAGCGCCGGCCACATTTACCGGTCAACCATCGTTCGTGTCCCAGGTCATCACCGGGTTTTATCGGGTCCAGGGTGCGGTCGGGGACGCCGTGGGTGTGGATCTCGCGACCCCGCTATTACAGCTGCTATCGAGTGACAGTCCGCCGTGGTTTACCACGCTGGGACTAAGCGTGCAGCGCAGTGAGTTCGAGGGGATGCCGGTGTGGACCTTGCAGGCCCCGGGGTCAACGTCGGAAAAGACTGTCGTAGCCATTCCCGGGAGCGCGTTCATTGTCCCGCCGACCCTCTTTCATTGGCTCAATTACGCTGCCATGGCCAGCAACACCGGCGCCACCGTGATCGTGCCGATCTACCCGCGGGTACCACAGGCGGGCACCGCCGGCACAGTCGTGCCCGCTATCGCGGACCTGATCTCCTCGCAGATCGATCAACACGGGGCCGAGAACGTCAGTGTGTACGGCGACTCGTTAGGCGGCACCATAGGGCTTGCCGCGGTGCAGGAGTTGGTGCGTCGCGGCGACTCCGTGCCGTCGCACATGGTGCTGATTTCACCAGCGCTCGATCTCACCTTCAGCAATCCGGCCATTCAATTTGTCGACGACCCAGTGTTCTCAGGTCTCTTCTTCTCGAATGTGCGCGAGAGGGCCCAACTTTGGGCCGGGGACCTCGATGTCACCGATCCGCTGGTCAGTCCCCTCTTCGGGTCATTGGCTGGGCTTCCGCCGACCGCGCTCTACTTCGGAAGCCTGGAGATCCTTGCGCCCGATGGGCTTGTCCTTCAAGACAAGGCGTTGGCGACGCTAGGCGCCGACTTCACCTTCATCCTCCGCAAAGGTGAACTGCATATCTGGGCGGTCAACACGATTTTGCCCGAGACGATAGCCGTCCTGCCAGACATCTATCAGCAGCTAGGCCTCATCGGTTCCGAGGCCTGAGCGGGGCCACCTGCGATCGAAGTCGTTCTGCTTCGGCAGTATTCAGACGATGACGCCCGCGGCGTATATGCAAGGCGACGTGGTGCGCGGCCGGATCATCGAACATACAGGGTTGCTGGCGACCCCATCGCGACCCATGCGCGGGCCAAACATCTGCGGCATCCAATTCGACAACGAGCCCCCTCACATCGCTTCGGCCATCGCGATGTGTCCTTCAAAGCCAAGCGATTCCGCCATCGCGCGATAGCGGCCCACCAAGTCGCGGTAGGCAGCATTGTCGCCGCGGGCGCGGGATAGCAGCGCGCGCAGCCGCAACAACGTGATCTCGAGGATCGCCGAATCTTGATTGGCCTGCACGTTCGCCGGCCGGTCGATCGCCTCTTGGGCTTCGGCAAGGTCGCCCTCGGCGCCACGCCCCAGCAGCGTCTCTACCAGAACGCCGGTGCCCCAAACGCCATAGAAGAGCCGTCCTGCCTGGTGCAGCTCGTCCACGGCTTGGCGCATCACCGCAATGGCAGCATCGCGGTCGCCGCGCCCGGCCCTCTCCCGGGCGGCAAACAAATCGACGACCGGGACCATGAAGAGACCATGCTCGCGCAGCCACATGTCGCGGTTTTGCACCATGACCTCCAGCCCACGGTCACGGTCGGCCGCGGCGTCCCGACTCAGCAGCGCGACACCCAGCGTGTACTGGGCCAAGCTCAGTGAGACACCGTTGCTGGATCCCTCGGCGGCCTGCACCGCCTCCTCGATGGCGCGCAGCGCGGAGTCATCTGCCAGAAGCACACCGTGCTGTATCGCGAAACTGTATGCCCAGGTGACGACACCGGCGAAGGTTGCCTGGGTGCTGCGTCGGGCCATCGCGACGGCGTCGTTCAAGTCCTGCCGCCACCCCGAGTGCCCCAGCCACCACCGAGCCACGCCGCGATATACCAACGCGGCCGCCAGCGGTGATCCCACACCGAAGCCCGCGCCCTTGACGGGGTCACCCTCGGCCAGGTCGATGACGGTCTGCGACCACCGCAAGATCTCACCGAATTCACCGGCATCGCCCCAGGTGCAGAACGCTGCGAACGCCAACCCCATGGTCAAGGTGGGATCACCGATCGACTCCAGCAGCGCCATCTGTTCGGATACCAGCCGCGACCCCTCACGCGAACGCCCCGCATAGAGCAGCTCGGCCGCCAACCCGGACATGCCGATGGCCAGCGAAACCTTGTCCCCGGCCACGCTGCACAACTCCTGCAACTCCGCGAAGCGGCCCCGACCTTCCTGGACTGCTCGGGCCAACCCGCCGGTGACACACAGCATGGTGCGCGGCGCGATGCGCATCGACAGTTGGTCGGGGTCGTCTGCAGGCAGCGCGTCGGCGATCCGGCGGGCCCGCTCCCAACTGAGCCGGGCAGCGCCGAAATCGCGGTTCGCTGCCCACGCGCCGGCGCGCATGTGCCAGCCATACGCCGCGGGCAGCTCGCCCGCCGCTTCGAGGTGTTCGGCGATCAGCGCCGCGTTGTCCTCCACCGAGCCGGGGTCGCCCTCTTGGATCGCGGCGGCCAGGCGCCGGTGCCACTGGGCGCGATCGGATTTCAGCTGTGATTCGTAGGCCACCGCGCGGATCAGCGGGTGATGGAAGGCGTACTCGGGGCTCGGGGTGAACCGCACCTGATCGATCAGCTCCGCGCCCAGCAGCTCATCGAACACCGCATCGACGCCCAGCGCGGCCAGCAGCTCGGCCCCGAAGCGGGCTCCGATCACCGACGCCGCGTTGAGCGTCTGCTTGGCCGGGGTGTTCAGGCGGTCGATGCGCGCTTCGATGGCTGCCTGCACCGTGGCCGGCACCGCGACGTCGGCGACATCCGCCCGACACACGTAGCCGCCGCGCTCGCCGGCCAGCACCTCGCGCTGGGCCAACTCGCGCACCATCTCCTCGGCGAAAAACGGGTTCCCGGCGGCCCGGTCGGCGATGATCGCGGCCAGGCCGCCGACCGAGGGATGCGACCCCAGCAGCTCACCCAGCAGCGCCGCGGTGTCCGAATCACCCAGGGGGGCAAGCGCGATCGTCGCGCCGGGCACCCGCGTCAGCGCTCCCTCGTATTCGGGGCGGGAGGTGATCAGCACCATCGACGGGGTGCGCGGAATGACGATAAAAAGGTCGGCCAGCATCGACTCGCTGACCGCATCGATCCACTGCGCATCCTCGATGATGAACAGCGCCGGTTCGGTGCGGGCGAGCGTCGTCGAATTGATGAGGGCGGTCAACCGGCGCCGCCGCGCATCCGGGTCGATCGCGGGCAGCGCCACCGCGGGGTCGGCGATGCCCAGCAGATCATCGAGCAGCAGCAGATCCTCCGGATCGGCGTCTGGGACTTGCTCCCGCACCTGTGCGCGGGCGGCTTGGCCGTCCAGGTCAGCCACACCGGTGGCCGCCCGCAGCAGCCGCGCCACCACCCCGAAGGAGATGTCACAAGCGTGCGACTCGCAGAACGCCCAAACCATCTCGACCCCACGACCGGCGGCCAGCGCCGCGGCCTCGCGGGCGATCCGGCTCTTGCCGATGCCCGGCGGTCCCACCACATTAACCACACCACCGCGGCCACCGATCGTGCGGTCCACAAGGGCGTCGAGGGCCGCCATCTCCCCGCGCCGACCGACCAGGCTCGCCTCGGCGCGCCCAACCAGCCCATCGCGCGGGCTGATCGCCACCAGCCGGCGCGCGCGCACGGGTTCGTCGGCCCCCTTGATGTGCACCCACTCCGGTTCGGCCAGCATCACGATGTGTTCGACCAGCCGTGCGGTCGACTCCGACAGCATCACCCCGCCTGGGGGCGCCACCGATTCGATCCGCTGCGCCATCCCGACCGGCGCGCCGGTCGCGGCGTAGCCCAACGGCCCCGAACCGAGCTCACCGGCAATCACCCGGCCCGAATTCAGGCCCACCCGCAACTGCAGAGCCACGCCATCGCGGCTCTGCACATCCGCCGCCAACCGGTTCGTCTCCTCCTGGATGGCCAGCGCGGCCAGGCAGGCCCGAAAGGCATGGTCTTCCAACGCAACTGGGGCGCCGAAGATTGCCATCACGCCGTCGCCGTTGTATTCCACGGTCCCGCCGTAGCGCTGCACCACCACCGCCGAGCGCTCGATCAGCTCGGTCATGACCTCGCGCAACCGCTCCATATCCAGGGTGGCCGCGATGTCCATCGAGTGGACCACATCGGCGAACAGCACCGTCACCTGCTTGTACTTCGCAGTGTCGACCGATGCCACCAGTTGTGACCCGCATGTGTCGCAGAATCGGGCGCGCTCGTGTGGAACGGCTCCGCAGGACCGGCATACCTGTGCCGCCGGCGTCACTGCATCATCCGCCGGTCCGGTGGCCCTCACTGACATCGCGATCCGGCAAGCGTATTGCGGCTCGCACCCGCCGATGGGCATAAGTGACGATATTGACGCGCGCGACACTGACGTGCGCCCGATCGCACGTTGGCCGGGTTCCTGCGATCACGCCCTACTGCAATTTCGTGTAGGCGAGGAACTACTTAGTCGCAATATTGCGCCGCTGCTCATGCCCTTTCCAGAGGGCCACGGTCGCGTCGTGCGCCTGACTGCCTGCCGTCTGGTCAGGGGATCACGCGCGAGTCAAGGCCCGCGGCTCAGTAGGCCGCGCCCAACCCGCGCGAAATTGCAGTAGCGCACTACTGAGCTCCCCGACGGCATTGCGAAAGACGATTCCCATGGCGGAACTCATGCCCAGACAAGTGGTGATCGTCCCGCCATAACCTCGAGGGAGTCACGACGATGGGTAACGCAAAGTACATTGGTCGAGTCGGCGCCTTGGCGGTAGCGCTGGGAGTAGGGATCGCGGTCGCCAATTCACCCGGTGTGGCCCTTGCAGAACCCGCCGATTCCAGCCCGAGTTCGTCACCTGATGTGTCGTCGTCGAGTTCGTTGCGGCACTCGGGAGCGACGTCGACGGATACGACGGCAACGAGTTCCTCGACGTCTACCGATCCTGGCCGTCATCGGGGTCCACTGAATGCGCCCGGCCAGATGGCCCTGAGCAGTTCCGGTGGCCCCACGTCGTCGCCAACGGCCGCCACCCCGGCCGGGCCCGCGAAGGCGGGGGAGGTCGGGCGGACGCGTTCGGGCGCGCCTGGTGTGGTGGTCGCCACGGGTGGCCCGCACACCAGTTCCTCGACGGTCTCATCGGCCGCTGCGGCAACGACGCCTGCCGACACCGAACCGACCGAACCGACCTCGACGCCTTCGACGGCGCCGGCGAGCACCGCCGCGACACCCGAAGCCCCCAGCAGTGACACACCGCACACCGTTGGGGCAGACTCCACCTCCCGGTCGGGTACCACTACTGCGATCGGGCGCAGACAGCCCCACACGGCCGCACCGGCGGTCGGCTCCCCGTTGCCAAGAACCACTCAGCCTCCGGGCGCAGCGAACGCGCCCGCCACCGACACCACGACACCGGCGAGCAGTCTTGACGCCGCCCAGGTGGTCGCTGATGTCGCGCGGCCATTGGCCTTAAAGACCCCACCGGATCTGTCGACCGCCACTGTCGCCGCGCCCGCAGCGATGTCCTTCACCGCCGTAGCGGCGATGACGGCGGCGCCCGCGGTCGCCAGTCCAACCCCGGCCGACGTCGTGTCGGGCATTGTGTCGACCCTCGTCGGTGGGATGCCGTCCCCGCTCGCCGGAAACGCGCCGACGACCCCGGTGGAACCGCCGGCGCCGTGGACGCTGCTGGCCTTCGTGCGCCGCGAATTCGAGCGAGCCTCCTTCAACCAGCCGCCGACCGACGACCCGCTGGCCGGTCAAGTCACCAGCGGGCTGGTCACCGCTACCCCGACGCTCTACAGTCCATCGCTGGACCCCGCAATCGCCGACGAGACGTCCCCAACGGTAGGTGCGGCGAACCTGACCGCCAACGCGCAGCCCGACGCCACCGCGGCGCTGGCCACGTTCACCGGTCAACCATCGTTCTTGTCCCAGGTCTTCTCCGTGGTTTTTCGGATTGTGGGTGTGGTCGGGGAGTTCTTGGGTGTGGATCTCACGTTCCCGTTAACAGCGCTGCTACAGAGTGACACACCGCCGTGGTTCACCACACTGGGACTGAATGTGCAGCGCAGCGAGTTCGAGGGAAT
>JAVRPX010000840.1:0-16140 GCA_032161985.1 Mycobacterium sp. | reverse complement strand
CACAGGTCGCCATCGGCCTGTTGCGTCAGCAGTTGGTGCCCGGCCAGATGATGCACGGCATCGTCACCGATGGCGGCCAGGCCACGAACGTCATCCCCGCCCGCGCGGAGATGCAGTACACCATGCGTGCCAATGACGCCGCCTCGCTGCGCGAACTCGAAGGCAGAATGGCCGACTGCTTCCTGGCCGGTGCGGTGGCCACAGGATGTGAATACGGGGTCCGGGAGACCGAGCCCCCCTACGACGAACTGGCTCCCGACCAGTGGCTGGCGGACACATTCCGCGCCGAGATGGTGCGGCTGGGCCGGACCCCGGTCGCCAAGGACGTGGAGGCCGCGATGCCGCTGGGCAGTACCGATATGGGCAATGTCACCCAGGTGATGCCGGGTATCCACCCGATCGTCGGCATCGACGCGGACGGCGCGTCGGTGCACCAGCCGGCGTTCACCGCCGCGGCGGCCGGGCCGAGCGCCGACAAGGCGGTCGTCGAGGGCGCGATCATGCTGGCCCGCACGGTCGTCAGCCTGGCCGAGACGCCGGCCGAGCGGGACCGGGTGCTGGAACTGCAGGCGAGGCGGGCGTCATGAGCATCATTGACGCCACCGAGCTGTGGTTGGACGCCCATTACGACGATCTCATCGCGTGGCGCAGGCACATCCACGCCCACCCTGAGCTGGGGCGACAGGAGTTCGCGACCACCCAATTCGTCGCATCCCATTTGGCGGACGCTGGCCTCAACCCGAAGGTGTTGCCCGGCGGGACGGGGCTGACCTGCGACTTCGGACCCGAGCAGGGGCCACGGATCGCGCTGCGGGCCGATATGGACGCGCTGCCGATGCCCGAGCGCACCGGTGCGTCGTACGCATCGGTGGTGCCAAACGTCACCCATGCGTGCGGTCACGACGCGCACACCGCGATCCTGCTGGGAGCGGCGCTGGCGCTGGCGTCGGTGCCCGAACTGCCGGTCGGTGTGCGGCTGATCTTCCAGGCCGCCGAGGAGCTGATGCCCGGCGGCGCGATCGACGCGATCGCAGCCGGTGCGCTGACGGGCGTGTCGCGGATCTTCGCGCTGCACTGCGACCCGCGGCTGGCGGTCGGCAAGGTGGCGGTGCGGCCAGGACCGATCACGTCGGCGGCCGATCAGATTGAGGTCATCCTGCAGTCGCACGGCGGACACACGTCGCGGCCGCATCTGACCGGCGACCTGGTGTACGGGCTCGGCACGTTGATCACCGGTGTGCCCGGCGTGTTGTCCCGCCGCATCGACCCGCGCAACAGCACGGTGATGGTGTGGGGCGCTGTCAACGCCGGCGTGGCCGCCAATGCGATACCACAGACCGGCACGCTGGCGGGGACGATCCGCACCGCGAGCCGCGACACTTGGGATTCGATGGAATCCATTGTGCGCGAGATCGTTTCGTCCCTACTTGCCCCGCTTGGCATCGAGTACAGCGTGCAGTACCGCCGCGGCGTGCCGCCGGTGGTCAACGAGGAGATCTCGACGCGCATCCTCACCCACGCGATCGAGGCAATCGACTCCGATGTGCTGTGCGACACCCGTCAGTCCGGCGGCGGCGAGGACTTCTCGTGGTATCTCGAGGAGGTGCCGGGCGCGATGGCGAGGCTCGGCGTGTGGACGGGCCGAGGCCCGCAGCTCGACCTGCACCAGCCGACGTTCGACCTCGACGAGCGCTCGCTGGCCGTGGGCGTGCGGGTACTGGTCAACATCGTCGACCAAGCTGCCGCTTTCTAGACGGCGGCACGCTCCTGCGCGGCCAGCTGGTCGTAGATCCACCGATAGGTGCGCTCCAGGCCGTCGGCGAGACGGATCGACGGTTCCCAGCCGTAGATCTGTTGAATCAAGGTGTTGTCACTGTTTCGCCCGCGGACTCCGAGGGGGGCATCCAACTTGTAGTTGCGCTTGACGGTGATTCCGGCGATTTGCTCGATAATACTGACCATCTGATTGATGCTCACCAATTCGGAGCTGCCAACATTCACCGGCACCGGGCTGTCGCCGGCGGTGACGCGCATCGTGCCCTCGACGCAGTCGTCGACGTACATGAAGCTGCGGGTTTGCTCGCCGTCGCCCCAGATCTCGATCTCGTGGTTACCGCTCAGGACCGCCTCGGCGATCTTGCGGCTCAGCGCTGCGGGCGCCTTCTCGCGGCCACCCTCGAAGGTGCCGATCGGGCCGTACACATTGTGGTAGCGGCCAACGCGGGTCTGCAGGCCGAAGTCCTCCAGGAAGTGGCGGGCCATCCGCTCGGTGAACAGCTTCTCCCAGCCGTAGCCGTCCTCCGGCATTGCCGGGTAGGCGTCCTCCTCCTTGAGCGCTGTCACGTCGGCTTCAACCTGCTTATCAGCGGCGTACACGCAGGCAGAGCTGGAGTAGAAGTAGCGTCCGACACGCGCGTCTCGAGCAGCCTGCAACATGTGTGTGCTGATCAGCACGGAGAGCATGCAGTCGGCCTTGTGGGTCTCGATGAAGCCCATGCCGCCCATGTCAGCGGCCAGCATGTAGACGGTGTCCATGCCGTTGACCGCCTCTTGGGCATCGGCGAGCAGCGACAGGTCCAGCTGGCGAGCCTCGACCCCTTCGGGGATCTGAGACCACTCGTCGAGTGGCTTGACATCCGCGCCACGGACCCGATGGCCCTGTTCGCTGAGAGTCTTGGCGAGGTGGCCCCCGATGAAACCACCCGCACCGGCGACCAGCACTGTTCCTCGCGAACGACTCACGTTTCATCCTCCAGGGTTGCCGGCACATCCGCGGGTCGCGGGGGACGCGGCCAATTTCTGCGCCTATCTTAGTCTTTGCTGAGAATTAAGTCTCGCTGGATCATAAACGCCAGTGACCACCGATTCAAAAGTGTCACCTATACGTCGCACATCGAAGGTGGATTCGGCGTAGGCGCGGGCTGCCGCGCCCATCTTCGCCCTGGTCTGTGCGTCGGCGAGCAGATCGTTGAGCGCCGCCGACGTCTTCTCGGCGTCCCCCGGGTCGACGACCAGCCCTGCCTGCGACGATTCGATCATGTGGGCCACCGCGTTGTTGGTCGGCAGCAGGCCCAGCACCGTCCGCCCAGCGCAGAAGTAGTTCAGGGCCTTGGACGGCACGGAGTACCGACTGGCGTCGCTTTCAAGCACCACCACAAGGACGTCGGCAGTGGCAAGCATGTCCGGTAACTGCTCATAGGGTTGATAGTCGAGCAATTTGAGGGCCGGCGTGTTGCCGACCTGGTCTTCCAGCCATTCCCGGCCTTGACCCTGCGACACCACGACGACGCGGGTGCCCTCGGGCACCTGCTGCGCCAGCCGGGACAGCACCGACGGGTCGTGCTTGAGCCCGAGCGTGCCGGCATACATGACGACAGGAACGTCGGCCAGCCCCTGGCTGCGCGACCACTCGTTGTCCTTCGGTCGCAGCGGCATTTCGTCGATCGCGCCCCAGTTGGGGATGACGCGGATCGCGTCCCTGGCGACACCCCAGGCATCGAGTTTGTCGAGGAACGTGTCACTGATGGGGACGACGCCAGCCGCCCCGCGGGCCACCTGGCGCTCGGCGCGCTGCGCGGCCCATGCGATCACCCGGCCCATCGGGCCCAGCCGCCGTCGGGCCACGACGCCGATGGCGTCGCTATAGATGTCTTGGTGCCAGAACACATACCGCGTCTGGCGTCGACGAAGCGTCCGCGCCAGGAAGAACATCGACAGCAGCGGAATGTTGGACAGCACGACGACATCGGGCGTCGCGTCCTGGATCGCGCGGGCAGCGATCCGCGCGTACTTGAGTTCTTGCTGAAGTCGTACCAGTGGGGAGTAGCGCGCGAACTCGCCGCCCAGCTCGAGTGCGCGGACGGAGAACGTTGCCGGGTCGCCATCTCGGCGCTCGGTGGCGCCGCGGCCCGTCGTATACGACGCGCAGAACTGGTGCTCGACATGATGACCGCGGCGCGCCAGTTCACGACTCATGTGAACTTGACCCGGATGGCCGGAGTAGTCGTGGATGACCAACCTCACGACCAAACACCAGCCCGACGCTTGTATGCAGACCCAAGCGACATCATCGTCGTAGCATGCCAGGCGGCAAACCGGGCGGCGCGTCGGCTCCATGCCATCGGCTAACCGCCATGTCCGGGCCCGATGTTGCGCGCTGGGCGGGTGCGCAGGTCGTGCACGTATTCCGCTGGCGCCCCTGCGATTTCGGCGGCATCGGCCATCACACCGAGGTAGCGCGCCGACGGTATGCCGCCCTCCCACGCGTCGATCACGTACAGCCATGCCAGCACCGGATCCGTAGTGGTGTCCGACGACGTGCGTTCCACCCGGCACCGGATCTTCTTGTGGACGCCCAGCTCTGAACCTTCCCAGCGGTCGAGGTTCTTCTCGTCTTCCTTGGTCATGTCGTAGAGCACGACGAAGACCTTCGACGCCGGATCCTCGACGACCGTGGCCAGCGCGCCGTCCCAACCAATGTCCTCGCCGCCGAACGTCAGTCGCCAGCCGTGCAGCCACCCCGTTCCCGCCATCGGTGAATGGGGAGCCCGCTCCAGCATCTGCTCCGGATGCATGTTCGATCCGTAAGCGGCGTAGAGCGGCACGGGGAAAGCCTAGAGCTTCGCTCACTGGCTGGGCGATCAACGGCACGCTTGGTTAGGTTAAGGCCGTGGCAACCCGCATCGTGATCATCGGCGGCGGGCCCGCCGGCTACGAGGCGGCACTGGTCGCCGCGGCCCGCGGCCCCGAGGTCGCCGACGTCACCGTCGTCGACTGCGACGGCATCGGCGGCGCCTGCGTGCTGTGGGACTGCGTGCCGTCCAAGACGTTCATCGCGTCCACCGGCGTGCGCACCGAACTGCGCCGCGCACCCGATCTCGGCTATGCCCTGGAGTTCGAGGACGCCAAGATCGAGCTCCCGACGATTAACAACCGCGTCAAGAGACTGGCGGCCGCGCAATCGGCCGATATCGCGGCTCGGCTCCAGAGCGAGGGCGTGACGCTGATCGCAGGCCGCGGCGAGCTGGTAGACGACGTGCCAGGCATGGCCGCCCACACCGTCAAGGTCACCGCACACGACGGCACCGTCAGCAAGCTCACGGCCGATGTCGTGCTGATCGCGACGGGCGCCAGCCCCAGGGTGCTGCCCAACGCCGAGCCCGACGGCGAACGCATCCTGAACTGGCGCCAGCTCTATGACCTCGACAAGCTGCCCGACCACCTAATCGTCGTCGGCTCAGGGGTCACCGGTGCCGAGTTCGTGAACGCGTACACGGAACTCGGCGTCGCGGTGACTGTGGTCGCCAGCCGCGACCAGATCCTGCCGCATGAGGACTCCGACGCCGCCGCGGTGCTCGAGGACGCGCTGGCTGAACGCGGTGTGACGCTGGTCAAGAACGCCCGAGCAGAGTCGGTCACCAGGACGGGCGACGGCGTACGGGTCAAGATGACCGATGGCCGCACCGTCGAGGGCAGCCACGCGCTGATGACCGTCGGCTCGGTGCCCAACACCAGCGGGCTGGGCCTGGAGCGAGTCGGCATCGAGCTCGGGCCAGGCAACTACCTCACTGTCGACCGGGTGTCGCGCACGTCGGTTCCCGGAATCTATGCGGCGGGCGACTGCACCGGGTTGATGCTGCTGGCCTCGGTGGCCGCCATGCAGGGCCGCATCGCGATCTATCACGCGCTGGGCGAGGGCCTGAGCCCGATCCGGCTGCGCACCGTCGCCGCAGCGGTGTTCACCAGGCCTGAGATCGCCGCGGTGGGGGTGCCGCAGGCCAGCATCGACGACGGTTCGGTGCCTGCGCGGACGGTCACGCTGCCGCTGGCCACCAACGCCCGCGCCAAGATGTCAAGCCTGCGCCTCGGCTTCGTGAAGATCTTCTGCCGTCCCGCCACCGGCGTGGTGATCGGTGGTGTGGTGGTCGCCCCGATCGCCTCGGAGCTGATCCTGCCGATCGCGCTGGCGGTGCAGAACGGCAACACGGTCGGGGAGCTCGCGCAGACCTTTTCGGTCTACCCGTCGCTGTCGGGTTCGATCACCGAGGCGGCGCGACGGCTGATGGCACACGACGATTTGGACTGACTCCACGTAACCTGGGAACGGGCCGAAACGTACCGGCGAGTAACAAGGAGTCCATTCGAAGTGATTGACCCGAACCCCGCACCGGGCAAGGGGCAGACCTTCCTGGGTCCCAAGCAGCGCGAACAGGCCTGGGAGCGGCTCGGTAGCGAGCAGTTCGACGTCGTCGTCGTCGGCGGCGGCGTGGTCGGGGCCGGAGCTGCCCTGGACGCCGCCACCCGGGGTTTGAAGGTGGCGCTCGTCGAGGCCCGCGATTTCGCCTCCGGCACATCCAGTCGGTCGTCGAAGATGTTCCATGGCGGGCTGCGCTATCTGGAGCAGCTGGAATTCGGGTTGGTCCGCGAAGCGCTGCACGAGCGGGAGCTGTCGCTCACCACGCTGGCGCCGCATCTCGTCAAGCCGCTGCCGTTTCTGTTCCCACTGACCAATCGGTGGTGGGAGCGGCCGTATGTGGCCGCGGGCATCCTGCTGTATGACCAACTCGGCGGTGCGAAATCGGTTCCGGCGCAAAAGCATTTGACTCGCGCAGGCGCTCTGCGGTTGTCGCCCGGGCTCAAGCGGAGCTCGCTGATCGGCGGGATCCGGTACTACGACACCGTCGTCGACGACGCCCGTCACACGATGACGGTGGCGCGCACCGCGGCCCAATACGGGGCGGTGGTGCGGTCGTCGAGTCAGGTGGTGTCGCTGCTGCGCGAGGGCGACCGCGTGACTGGGGTGACGATCCGCGATTCGGAGGACGGCGCGATCACCGAAGTGCGCGGTCACGTGGTGGTCAACGCCACCGGGGTGTGGACCGACGAGATCCAGGCGCTGTCCAAGGAGCGCGGACGGTTCCGGGTGCGGGCCTCCAAGGGGGTGCACATCGTCGTGCCCCGCGACAGGGTCGTCAGCGAGGTCGCGATCATCCTGCGCACCGAGAAGTCGGTGCTGTTCGTCATCCCGTGGGGCACCCACTGGATCATCGGCACGACGGACACGGACTGGAACCTCGACCTGGCCCACCCTGCGGCCACCAAGGCCGACATCGACTACATCCTCGGGACCGTCAACACGGTGCTGGCGACACCGTTGACCCACGACGACATCGACGGGGTGTACGCCGGGTTGCGCCCGCTGCTGGCGGGGGAGAGCGAGGAAACGTCCAAGCTGTCCCGTGAGCACGCTGTCGCGGTGCCTGCCCCGGGTCTGGTGGCCATCGCAGGCGGCAAGTACACCACCTATCGGGTGATGGCTGCTGACGCGATCGACGCAGCCGCCGAGTACATCCCGGCGCGGGTGGCGCTGTCGATCACTGACAAGGTGCCACTGATGGGCGCCGACGGTTACTTCGCGCTGATCAACCAAACCGAAAGCGTCGGTGCGCATTACGGGCTGCACCCGTATCGCGTCCGCCATCTGCTGGACCGGTACGGCTCGCTGATCGGCGAGGTGCTGGCGATGGCCGAGAGCAGGCCCGAGTTGCTGACACCGATCACCGAAGCGCCGGTGTATCTGAAGGTGGAGGCGTGGTACGCCGCCGCGGCCGAGGGCGCGCTGCACCTGGAGGACATCCTGGCGCGGCGGATGCGAATCTCGATCGAGTATCCGCACCGCGGCATGGATTGCGCGCGCGAGGTCGCCGAGGTCGTGGCGCCCGTGCTGGGATGGAGCGCCGAGGACATCGACCGCGAAGTGGCGACCTACATTGCGCGGGTCGAAGCCGAGGTAATGTCGCAGGCCCAGCCCGACGACGAGTCCGCAGACGCGCTGCGCGCGGCCGCACCGGAGGCGCGAGCCGAGATACTCGAGCCGGTGCCGCTCAATTGAGGCGTGCCGCACCGCTTCCGGTGCGTGACGGGCTGGGCCCGGCGCGGGTGCGGCTACGCGGCGGGTTGGTGGTCGACGAGTTCCGTGCCCGGTGGGGTGCCGAGGCCGCGGCGAAAGTGCTTGCGGGAGAGGTGGTCTTGCCCGACGGTACGGTGGTCAGTGAAACCACCGCGCTGCCTGCCGGCGCGCATGTGTACTTCTATCGGGCAATGCGCGATGAGGTGGCGGTGCCGTTCGACATTCCGGTGCTGTACCGCGACGACGACATCGTCGTGGTCGACAAGCCGCACTTCCTGGCGACCATGCCGCGGGGAAGTCATGTGGCGCAGACGGCTACGGTGCGGCTGCGGCGGGAGCTGGATCTGCCGGATTTGTCGCCCGCACACCGGCTGGACAGGCTGACGGCGGGATTGCTGCTGTTCGCGACGCGACGTGAGGTGCGAGGCGCGTATCAGACGCTGTTCGCGCGGGGCGAGGTGCACAAGACGTACCTGGCGCGGGCGGCCGTCGACCCCGCGCTGGAGTTTCCTCTGAGTCTGCGCAGCCGGATCATCAAGCAGCGCAGCCGCTTACAGGCCTACGAGGAGCCTGGAGAGCCCAACGCCGAGACGCTGATCGAACACCTCGGCGATGGGCTCTATCGCTTAACTCCGCGCACCGGCCGCACGCATCAGTTGCGGGTGCACATGGCCTCGCTGGGATTGCCCATCTTCGGAGATCCGCTATATCCCAAGGCGATTGATGTGGCGCCCGATGACTTCGCGTCGCCGTTACAGCTGTTCGCGCAGCGGCTCGAGTTCGACGATCCGCTGGGCGGATGTCGAAGGGAGTTTGTCAGCACACGCAAGGTGTAATCGTCAGGTGGGGCTGCGAAGGGTGGCGACGATCTTGTTGATCACGTCGGGTTTGGGCGTGGCGTTGACACCCTCGCGTAGCGAAATGAGGAATACGACAGACCCCTGGACATGAGGCACGGTGGTGACGACCATGCTGTGGATTGCCGACGGCCCGTTGCAGGCGTCCGTTGCGATGTTTGTCACGTTGGCCACCATTTGAACCGCCGGACGATTGCCGACGGTGAACTCGCGCACCGGTCCGTATTCGACTTGGGGCACCTGACCGTTCTGTGAGTAGATGACCGGTACCGTCTTCGACTCCTCGTCCAGCGCGGCTCGGATGTCGGCGTTCTTCGAGCTCGCGACGCCGGCTATCGCGAGGTTCTGTTTCTCGCAGGCGGGGTTGGGAACTGTCGATGCGGCGGCGATCTCGCGGACGACGCACTGACCCGGCTGACCATCTGGACACCGCTTGGCCCAACCCATTCGGACTCCGCATGCCGCGATCGCCCAGTCCGGTGGAACGGCGTAGGCCAACCCGTAGTGGTTGATCGTCGCGTGCCAACCCGGTTGTGAACCTTCGTCGACCGATGCGGTGAAGCCCTCGCATGTCATCGACGCGGCACCGGTACTTGGTTGCTGTGGCGTAATGCTGGGTTGAGGCGCTGGTTGAGTTGCCGACGGTTGCGGCGCAGCGGCAGGACTGCCGGATTGCTCGTTTCCAAGCTGCGAGATCACTGCAGCGGACAAGAGCACGATGATGACGACCGCAACCGCCAGTGCGATCCACAACCACGGCGTAGGCCGCTTCTGCCCGGGCTTGTATCCCGGATAGTCGTGGGCCGGATCCGTAGGGCCTGGCATTGGATAGTTCAACAGACGCTCCCCTTGTGCGGGTTGGGGCAACGGGCCGGCCTGATTCCCGTTGCCTGATTATTCCGCTTTGTGGATCGTGAGTTCACCGTTCTGATAAGTCGCGCTTGCTGATGAAGACATCGATGAACACGACGGACCGCCGCGCACGCAGCAGGCGCGAGTGCATATGGCGTTGGTGGGCTGCCGTCCCCCGATCCGTTGAAGCCCCGAACGTCTCGGCGTGGCACCTGATGACAGTAGGCGCGCGTGCCGTCCTGTGTGACCGTGACATCGAAGGGGCCGGTGCCGACCGGGATTGTGTTGATTCCACCAGCCATCGGGTCGACATCGATCACCTTGTTGTAGTCCACGCTGGTGGGGTCGATGTCGACACCGACACCGAAGCGCTTAAGCCATCGGCTCAGGCACCGTCGCCGGAAAGCTGGAAGCCTACATAAAGGTTGGTGGCTCCGACGACGCCATTATAGGTCGCCACGTCGTCCCCGGGGGTGGAACCGAAGCCCCAGCCCAGGTAGTTACCGTTCGTGCCGAATACGCTGACGTAGTAGTTGCCTGCATCGAGGTCCCAGTCGGGTAGATCGATGACGCTGAGGCGACCGACCAAGTGGCGTGTCTGAGCAGTCATCAACGACGGTCGAGCGGGGCGGGCGGGTTCGTTACTTGCGCCCCCGCGATGATCACCGCGCGATTTCGTTCCGCCACTGCCGGAAGCGCCATCTTGACCACCCGACGGTCATAGCTCAGATATCCGTTGACCTCGTTTTCGACGTCGGTGGTTTGGGTGTAGATCGCGCCCGACAAACCGCCTTCCTGCACCGCATTTTCCAGATCCCGGCTGACCTCGACATACCGATCGGTCAGGCGCGCCTGGCTGTCGGTCATCTCGTAGGCCTGCGGTCGTCCCGGCCACCGGTTCTTGTCGAGTACCAACCCGAGGCCGCCGTACTCCCCATCGACCACTACGCGGTGTTCGAGTGGCACCGGACGGTTGTCGTGCATCAGCCGTTCGTCCGGCGGCGTCGTGGGATTATCGTGCAGCACAGGACGGCCGGGACCGACATAGGTGTGGTCGTCGTAAACGTCGCCGGCCCTGCTGTCGCCGCGCGACTTGCAGCAGTTCACTCCGCTGCTCGCGTTCACCATCCGCGTTGGATCTTCGGCTTTCACCGCGTTCGCGATCCTGGCGGTGTCGTACTCGCCCCAGCCCTCGTTGAACGGCACCCAGCCGACAATCGAGGTCACACTGCGGAGCTGATCGACCATCGCCGACAGCTCCTTCTCGAAATTCGCCTTCGCCGCGGGAACCGGATCCGGCGCGGGGCCGACCGGAATGTCGAGCGACACGTCCAGCGAAGGCATGTCCTGCCACACCATCAACCCGAGCTTGTCCGCCCAGTAGTACCACCGCGCCGGTTCCACCTTGGCGTGCTTGCGGACGAAGTTCATCCCGAGCGCCTTGATCTGCTCGAGGTCGAACCTCAATGCGTCGTCGGTCGGTGCGGTGTAGAGCCCGTCCGGCCAGTACCCCTGATCTAGCGGACCGTGTAGGAAGGTGATGTTGCCGTTCAGCGCGATCCGCGGCCTGCCCATCGCGTCATTGACAATGCCGATGGTGCGCAACCCGGCATAGCTGGAAACCTCATCGACCACCTTCCCGACCGGGTTTAGCAACCGCACCTCGAGGTCGTAGAGGTACGGGTCATCTGGAGTCCACAGGCGCGGGTTCGGCACCGGGACACGCAGCGGCGCACCCGCTGCGCCGATCGAGTGCGCCACCTCCGCGCCGTCCGGCGTTGAGACAACCACCTCGGCGCGTTGCTTTCTCGTCCCGGAAACCCGTGGCGTGACGGTGAAACCGGTCAGGTCCGAGGTGATGTCGAGCTTGTCGATGTGCGCGGCGCGCACCGGTTCGATCCACACCGTCTGCCAGATGCCCGACGACCCCGTATAGAACAGCCCCTCTGGCCCGTTGCGCTGCTTGCCGACCGGGAATGGGTTGGCCTCGTTGTGGTCCTCCACCTGCACGGTCAACTGCTGCTGCGATCCAGGCCGCAGCGCACCGGTGATGTCCGCGCTGAACTCCGTATATCCGCCTTCGTGATGAGCGACCTGCTGGTTGTTCACCCAGACGGTGGCGATTTGGTCGACCGCGCCGAAGTGCAACAGCACGCGCCGTCCTCGCCAGGTGCTCGGTAGCTCGAAGACCTTGGAATACCACATCTGGTCGTCGTGACGCTGGATACCGGACAGCGCCGACTCCGTGGGATACGGGACGAGGATCCGCTCGCGGTACTCCTTCACCGGGGGAGGTGTCGCCAAAACGGCCCGTCCGGACCGGCCCGTGTAATCCCACACACCGTTGAGGTTCATCCAACGGGCCCGTGCCATCTGCGGGCGCGGGTACTCAGGCAGCGCGTTGTTCGGCCCCACCAGGTGTGTCCACGGCGTCGACAAGGGTGGCGGCTTCGGTTGCCAGATCACCACGGCGTTGGCCGGCGCATCAACCATCATGGTGACAGCTAACAGCGCGAGCCAGGCCGTTGCGAAGCCGCCGATCCGCGCGGGATTCAAGCCCACCACACACCAGCGACCACGAACACCGCGAGAGCGTTTGGGTCGAATGAGTGAGCGTTCCGGTTGGACTTCGCGGCGATACGACGGCTGGAAGCCACCGGGCACGACTATTACCCCCAAGGTTGAAACACGGACAGGCCGACGAGCGGCGCGTGCCCCAACCTGACCCAGCGCACCGTTTCTGTACAGCAAACGAATCGACCCAGCTGGCGACGAGGAAATCCAGCGGTTCCCTGTGAAGCGCGTCGAACAGATTGGGAGGAATGCGGTTGCCGATGGCAATGTAACCTAGTGTCAATCAAGATCGCTACAGATAACCAAAGGCATTTCGCGCAATCACTTTTCACCTTGTATAGGACAGCGGAAATCCTCAAGCCGCAGTCTCCAAAGCCAGAGAGCATCGGGTCGGCCGTGCCGGAGTGTCGACGCGGTTCCGGGCGTCTAGACGTGCGATCCTTCCGTGAGGAGCAAAATATATCCGGCCCCGCGACTGCTCGCGGCAACTCCCTGGCGGGCAAATGCTGTTCAGCCCCGGTGGCGCGCACTTCGCTGCCACAATTGACATGTTGGCCACCATTCTCGCGGCAAGCTCGTAAGGAGTGGAACTGGTGAAGGTCTTGCGCAACGACGCCCTCGCGACTCCGCCACCGAACGTCGACGTCAGCGGGTGCGTGTAGCGATGGCGTTGGCCCCGACGCCCGAGCAGCCCGCGGCGCTCGCGGCGCGGCAGGCAGACGCCCCGGTCGTGATGATCAACCTGCTGCAGTTCAAGGCCGACGGTGGCCGCGAAAGTTATCTGCGTTACACGCGGGAGGTCGCCCCACACCTTCAACGAGTAGGCGGAACCGTCCGATACATCGGCGCATCGCCCAGTGTGGTCATCGGTGACGGCGAAAAGCCTTGGTGGGACGCCATTATTGTCGTCGAGTACCCGTCGTCCGCGGATTTCCTCGACATGGTGACCAACGAGGAGTACCTCAAGGTTCATGAGTACCGCGCGGCCGGACTGGACCGCGGCGATCTGATTGCCACGTCCGTCTGGACGATGGCCGAATGAAGCCATGTATCTGATCACCGGCGCCGGTGGAGGCGTCGGAAGCGTCAGCCGTCGCGTCCTGGAGCTACTCCTTGACGACGGCGAGCCGGTACGTGCCTTGGTGCGTCGCGACGACGAGCGCGCCGATCAACTGAGGGCGCTGGGCGCGGAGGTCGTCGTCGGAGATCTCACGCACGCCGGCGACATCGTCGACGCGATGGACGGTGCCCGCCGGATGTTTTTCAACATGAGCGTGTCGGCGGACTACTTGCTGGCCACCGCCGAAGTGTGTGCAGTGGCGCTGGAGCGGGGCCACCTCGACGCTATCGTCAACATGTCGCAGATGACGGTGTCGCAGATGACTTTGACGAGCACCGATGAATCCGAACACCAAAGACTGCACTGGTTGGCCGAGCATATGCTGAATTGGTCGGGCCTGCCGGTAATCGTTGTGCGTCCAACGGCTTTCCTCGACAATCCGTTGTTCACGGTCCTCGCAGCGCCCACCATCCGGGACCGGGGTGTGCTCGTGCTGCCGTTCGGAACCGGTCGCACCTCGCCGATCGCCGCCGCCGACGTGGCGCGCGTCGTCGCCTCCCTGCTGCGTGATCCCGCCGACCGCATCGGCAACGTATACGAACTGACCGGCCCCGAAGTGCTCGACATCGACGGCCTGGCAGAGCAGTACAGCCGTGGGCTGGGACGGACGGTAGCCGGTGAAGACGTCCCCTACGACGAATGGCAGCGCGAGGTGCTGGCACCGATCGGCCTGCCCGAGCACGTCGAGCAGCACATCGCCACCATGGCGCGGCTGCATCGCGAAGACCGCTACAACCGCGCGACCGACGACGTCGAGCGGATCACGGGACAGCCGGCCCAGACCGTTGAGCAGTGGGTGGCGTCGAATCGCGATCTGTTCTACTGACCGCGTGGATCGCACTTCGTTTGACCGTCTCTTCGACATGACCGGCCGCACCGTCATCGTGACGGGCGGCACCAGAGGCATCGGTCTCGCGCTGGCAGAGGGCTTCGTGCTGGCAGGCGCGAATGTGGTGGTGGCCAGCCGCAAACCCGATGCCTGCGAGCAGGCCGCGGAGCACCTGCGCGGACTCGGCGGAGCGGTCATCGGCGTGCCCACGCACAGCGGCAACATCGACGATCTCGGCGCGCTGGTGCAACGCACCGCCGACGAGTTCGGCGGCATCGACGTCGTGGTGAACAACGCCGCCAATGCGCTGGCCCAGCCGCTGGGCGAGATGACACCGGAAGCGTGGGCGAAGTCCTACGAGGTGAATCTGCGCGGACCGGTCTTCCTGGTGCAGCACGCGCTGCCGCATTTGAAGAAGAGTTCGCATGCAGCCGTATTGAACATGGTGTCGACCGGCGCCTTCATCTTTTCGCCGACGGTGTCGATGTACGCGGCGGGCAAGGCGGCGTTGATGTCGTTCACCCGATCGATGGCCGCCGAGTATGTCCAGTTCGGGATTCGGGTCAACGCACTGGCGCCCGGACCGGTTGACACCGACATGATGCGCAACAACCCGCCGGAGTTCGTCATCGCTCTGACTGGGTCCACACTGATGAACCGGCTGGCGTCGCCCGACGAAATGGTCGGCGCGGCAATGCTGTTGACGTCGGACGCCGGCAGCTACATCACCGGGCAGGTCATCATTGCTGACGGTGGTGGAACGCCGCGTTAGCCGCCTCGAGCATTTCCCCACTGGTCGACGCCAGGATCTGACTGCGGTTCTCCACGTGCAATGCGGCCTCCAGGCTGGACGCCTCGAGGTTCGCCCACATCACCTGCTTGGTTGACTCGACTCCGAATTTCCCGTAGCTGCACAGTGTTTCGGCGATCTCCAGCGCATCCTCGACCACCGAGCCGGACAACCGCGAGACGAGGCCCAACTGCAGCGCCTCCTCGGCGTCGACCACTCGCGCCGTCAGGATCAGGTCGAACGCAGGCCCCGCGCCGACGATGCGCGGCAACGTGTAGCTGACCCCGATGTCGCAGCCGCCGAGGCCGAGCTTGATGAACTGTGTGCAAAACCGTGCCGACTCGGAGGCGATTCGGATGTCGCAGGCCATCGCGAAGCCGAACCCGCCGCCGTAGGCGGGGCCGTTGACCGCCGCGATCACCGGCTGCCGAAGCCGGTGTATCCGCGCGGTGAGGTTCGCGATCCGCTCCTGCCAGCGCATCCCCGACCGTGGGAACTCGGTGCCGCCGCCCGCCTGCGGCGGACTCGGATCGGTCAGGTCCAGACCCGAGCAGAATCCCCGACCGGCCCCGGTCAGCACGACGACCCGGCACTCATTGTTGGCGCCGATGCTGTCGAGCGCGGAGTGGAACTCCTCGACGAGCTGGTAGTTCAACGCGTTGAGTTTCTCCGGCCGGTTCAGGGTCAGCACGGCGATGTCGGGACGCGGGTAGGTGAGTTCGAGATGCGGCATGGGCCAAACGCTAGCCCGCGCTGCGCCACCCGCTGACGCCGACGGCGATCATCCGCAGCTGCTTGACCGCAGTTCGCTTGATCTCGTCGATCGCCGCCGCATCGGTTGCGTCCTCGATGGCCTCGGCGATCACGATCATGGAGTTCACGAACAGGCTGGCCAGGATGTTGAGGTCCTCGCTGCTCCAGGTGTTCAGCCCGGGAACACGGGCAAGGTCGATCGCCAGCTCGGACGTGATCAATCGGATTTCGGTGCGGATCGCGTAGCGCAATACCGTCACGCCGCTGGAGCGCTCACGTCCGATGAAGCGCCAGTATTCGCGACGCTCGTTGACCCCGTCGATGAGGATGTCGACCGAGGATTCGATGACCCGGTTCGGATCGAGCTTGCCCGCTCGTGCACCACGCAGCATGTCCCGCAGTGCGCGGAATGACTCGTCGATCAGCACGAGGCCGAGGGCCTCCATCGACTCGAAG
>JAVRPX010000839.1:0-6357 GCA_032161985.1 Mycobacterium sp. | reverse complement strand
ACACCATCCTGCTCACCCGCCTCGGGTACGACGTGCTCGGCGTCGACTTTGCACCGCACGCGGTTGAACAGGCGAGGGCCAACGCGGGCGAGAAGGGCCTCGACGCGCGGTTCGAGGTAGCCGACGCGATGAATCTCGGCGAGCCCGGTTACCAGACGATCGTCGATAGCGCGCTGTTCCACATCTTCGACGACGCCGACCGCACGAGATATGTGAGCAGCCTGCATGCCGCGGTCCGGCCGGGTGGGCTGGTGTACGTGCTCGCGCTGTCGGACGCCGGCCGCGGATTCGGTCCCCAAGTCAGCGAGACCGACATCCGGCGGGCCTTCGGCGACGGCTGGGTGCTCGAGGCGCTGGACACCACCACCTACCGCGGTGTCGTGCAGGAGGCGCAGGCCGATGCGATCGGTCTGCCCGTGGGGACGCGCGTCGACGAGCCCGCGTGGCTGGCGCGTGCCCGGCGGGTCTAAGGAGTCCAGCCCGGCGAACGGCCGAGGTGCATCAGTGCGCGGTCGAGGTCGCTGACCTCCTCGCCTGCCGCGATGGCGGGCCCAAACGGCGAACTCGGTGCGCTTCGGAAGTCGCCGTCGGGAACTGCGAACACCAGCGGCAGCACTGCGGAGATCACATCGGCGGGCAGCGTGAACGGTGCGTCGATGGCCCGCGCCACGTCCCATCCGTGGACGACGTAGTCGACGAAGTGGAAACCGATGGCCTGCGAGCCCGGCGCTGTAGCGCCAGGGCCGAATTCGGGAAGTGCGAAGGATGCGGCGAGCACATCGTCGTCGGCGAAGGCGCTGAGCACGTCGGCCGCGGCCGCCGCATAGGTGCCTGCGGGGTGGGCCGCGACAGCGTCGGCCACGGTGGTGGTGTCCCAGTGGGCTGGGTTGGCGCCATCGCCCCTGGCCGCCGCGGCGAATCCACGGTGCTGCACGGTCATATGCGCGAGTAGATCGGACAGGTTCCAGCCTTCGCATGGTGTCGCGCGGTAAAGGTCGTTCGGGGTGACCTTGTTGACGACGTCGACGGATGTCATCACCGCGACGCGGTGGGCGGAGCGGACATCCTGATTAGTAAGCATACATAGATCATATGCATCTGCTTACTGTCGGTCAATGTTTAGTATCCCGGTGTGACCTCACGGCGCAGGCGGCCCGACCTCGCCGCCATGCTCGCGCCGCTGATTCGCGAGATGATCGCCGCCGAACTTCCCGTGTTGGAGGAGCATGGGCTGTCGATGTGGGGCTACAGCGTGCTGCTGGCTCTCGATCGGTCGGCGATACGCACGCAGGCGGCCCTCGCGGAAGCGATCGGCGCGGACAAGACACGCATCATCGCCATCCTCGACGAGCTCCAGCAGAGCGGTCTGATCGAACGGGTGGCAGACCCCGAGGACCGACGGGCCCGGCTGCTCGCGATCACCAACGAGGGACGCAGCGTGAAGGAGGCCACACAGGCGGCGATCCAGCGCGGCGAAGAGCGATGGCTAGGAACACTTTCCGCCTCCGATCGCGCCGTGTTCGTGCGGGTGCTGCAGCAGTTGTCAGACCAAACGTGAATTGGCGATCCGCGATTTCTGCACCGGGGCTGTGAATCGCCTGGATCAACGACCCTGGTGCAGAAATCGACGCCGGTTGTCTAGGCCGGGTCGTCGTAGCCGGGGTGGGCGACCGCCAACCGATGGCGGACCAGCGCGCGCAGCGCCGGCAGCACGTCGCCCGCGCGGTCGTCCAATGTCCCGGCGCGGATGGCCGCGGCCAGTGGCGCCTCGTCGGCGAATCCGAGATCGGCCAGCAGTCCGGTCACCGCGGCGGCCGAGTCGTCGGTCAGCTCGCGCTCGACGATGCGCAGCACATTGGCGGCGACACGGGCGTGGAAGTTGACCTGCCCCTCGGTCGAGGACCGCACGTCGTTGTCGAGGAAGTCGGCGACCGCCGCGACGAGTTCGGCAGCGGTCGGCCGTCCGTACAGCCAGCTCACTTCGGGCCGCCTCCCTCCAGCAGATCCAACACGTCCCACTCGGTTTCGCTGACGCGACGGCCGATCGCCGCCAGTTCCACCGACAGGGTCTGCCCGGACAGATGTCGCTCGGCCTGAAAGCGGCAGATCACGCCCCACCGCAGCGTGGCCAGCGTCAGCCACCATCGAAACGTCTCGCGGTCGACGGGTTCATCCGCGGCGGCTTCATAGGCAGACAGGAAGCTTTCGACACTGCCAAGCCCGCCGGCGCCGAGATCCGCGGACGCGCCGAAGCGCCAGGCCCGGATGCAGAACCACGCCAGGTCCTCGTACACCTCGCCGATGTGCACCAATTCCCAGTCCAGCACGGCCGCCAGACCCGATTCGTCGACGATCAGGTTGCCCATCCGGAAATCCCCATGCACCAGTCGTGGCGGCGACGGCGCAGGCCGGTGCCCGTCCAGCCAGCGAAACGCCCACTCGAATGTGGCCGTGGTGTCACCCATGTCGTCGAGCCGTTGCCGCCACTCGGTGAGCTGGTCGACGTCGGCCAGAGCCACCCCGTCCGGGTCGGCGCGATGGATGGCTGCCAACGCCTGCGCGCACTGCTGTAGCAGCCGCTCGCGACCGGAGTCGTCGAGGGCGCGCTGGATCCTCCTGACAATCGTCTCGCCGCCGATCGCGTCACAGATGAGGTACGGATTACCCAGTGCCGCAGGGGAATTGTCCGCTGCCAGGATGTGTGGGACGGGGGCGCCCGCCGCTGCGGCGCGCTGCTGGACCGCGGCCTCGAGTTCCATCCCGGCGTGCACGTCGTCGGGCGGACCGGTGCGCAGGATCAATGCCCGACGCGAATCGGTCACCGCGTCGAGCGCCCATGTGGTGCGGCTGGCGCCGCCGGTGAGCGCGCGCAGATTCTCGACGGTAACCCTGCCCAGCACCGGTTGTAGAACAGCCTCGAGCCGTTCCTTCACTTGCGCCCGAACCCGAAGAGGCGCTGGGCCACCCGGCGGATCTGGATTTCCTCGGCGCCCTCGGTGATGCGGTAGCGGCGGTGGTGCCGGTAGATGTGCTCGAACGGTTCGTGACGGGTGTAGCCGACGCCGCCGAACACCTGCATGGCGCGGTCGGCGGCCTCGCACACCAGCCGGTTGGCACGGTAGTTGGCCATCGAGACCTTGTCGGAAACCTCCATGTGGTGGTTGCCGTCGAGCTGGGTGGCTGCGTACCGGACGAGGAGTCGCACCATCTGGGCCTCGGTCTGCAGCTCCACCAACGGCCACTGCACCGCCTGGTTGACGGACAGCGGCTTGCCGAAGACCGTACGTTCGTTTGCGTAGGCGACCGCGCGGTCGATGCAGTACTGAGCGGCGCCCAGGCTGCTGGCGGCCTGACGAATCCTGTTCTCGTGCAGAAACGTTTGACCGACCTCCAGACCGCGGTCCACCTCGCCGAGCACTGCGTCACCGGGCACGCGGGCGTCCTTGAGCTCAACCTCGCCGTGGTCGGTCGGCATGTTGAACGTCCACCAGTAGTACGGCACGGTGAAGCCTTCAGTGTCGGTCGGCACCAGGAACGCGGTGATGCCGCGGGCCTGACCTGGCTCTCCGGAGGTCCTGGCGAACACCAGGTCGTGAGTGGCGCGATGCACGCCGGTGTTGAACCGCTTGGCGCCGTTGATGACCCAGCCGTCACCGTCGGGTTCGGCCCGCGTCTCCAGCCAGGTGGCATCCGATCCGTGTTTCGGTTCGGTCAGCCCGAACGCCATCGAACGTTCGCCGGTGATCAGCGCCTCGGTCCACTCGGCCTTCTGCGCGGCGGTGCCGAACCGGTCCATCATGATGACCTGCGGGAAGTTGCCGACGATCGACGACTCGTCCTGCAGGTCGTTGTGCAGCCCGAGTCCTTTGTGCGCCAGATGTTCCCGGATGACGGCCATGTCCAGGTTGGTGCCGTCGCGACCTCCGAACTGCGACGGCAGGCCATAGCGCAGCCAGCCCGCTTTGTCGGCGCGTTTGCGCATCTCGCCGAGAAGGTCCTCCCACGCCCTCATGGGGATGCCACCGTTCTCCCAATCCGTGCGCGAATATTCGCGCCGCTGGTCGAAGTACTGCATGTGTTCGCGCTCGAGCGGCTTGATCTCGGCCTCGATGAACGCGTCCATCTCGGCGAGCACTCCCGGAAGATGGTCGGGGAGGGTGAAATCCACGTGATCTCCTTTGATCAGAACCCGTACAGCGTCTTTTTCCAAATCCTCGACAGCGTGGCGATGGCGTCCTCGTCGCTGATCTCGACCCCGAGGCCGGAGGTTCCGACGAAGACGGTGGTGAAGTTCTCGAACAGCAGCGCGATGGCCGCCGCGGTGTGCTCGGGATCGAGCTCGTCGCCGAATCCCTGCTCCTGCGCCCGGCGCACCGATGCGGCGACGATGTCCATCCCGAACCGTCGGAACTCGTTCTGCACGGCGGCGAATCGCGGCTGCGTCGCGGCCAGCTGCGCGACGGCGATCATGATGCCGATGTTCTGCTTGAACATGTTCCAGTACCCGGTCACGACGGTGGTGAAGAAGGCGTTGTCGTCCGGGGAGTCGGGCAGGTGAAGACGCACCCCCGACGGCGTCACGATGTCATGCAGGAATGACCCGGCCAGCGCGGCGAGCAGGTCTTCCTTGTCGGCGAAGTAGCGGTAGAACACCGCGGGCGACCTACCCGCCGCCGACGTGATGTCCGCCAGCGTGGTGCCGTGAAACCCACGCTCGGCGAATAGCTTCCTGGCTGCCTGCTCGATGGCCTGCCGGGTCTGGCGGCCCTTGGCGCTGAGCGTCCCCGATGTTGGAGTTGGCACCTCCGCTCAATCCCGGATGCGGTCGCCGGCGCGCAGCAGCGAACTCGGCAGGTCGTGGCCGACGACGTCCTGTGCGACCCGGGCCGCTGCGATCGCGGCCTGCAGGTCGACGTCGGCGTGAATTCCGCTGTCCCGCAACAGGTAGACGAGATCCTCGGTGGCGATGTTGCCACTTGCACCGGGTGCGAACGGGCAACCGCCGAGGCCGCCGACCGAGGCGACCAGTCGGGCGACACCCGAGCTCACCGCCGCGTACGCACTGGCCAGACCGGTGCCGCGGGTGTTGTGGAAGTGCGCGCCCAGCGGGATATCACCGATCAGCGGGCGGACCTTCGCGATCAGCTCCGTGACCCGGCGCGGGGTAGTGGTACCGATGGTGTCGGCGATCGCGAGCCGGTCGACATCCGCGGCGGTTGCCGCTGTGATGACGTCGACGACCCGCTGGTGTGGCGTCGGCCCGTCGAACGGGCAGTCCCACGCGGTGGCGACGATGACCTCGACCGAGGCGCCGCTGTCGTGGGCGATCGCGACGATCTCGGCGATCAGCGCGGTTGCCTCTGCGGTGGTGCGCCCGACATTCGACCGGCTGTGCCCGTCGGCCGCCGATACAACGTACTCGATCGATCCCAGTCCGGCCGCGATCGCCCGCTTCGCGCCGTTCGGGCTGGCGACCAGAGCGGAGAATTCGATGTCGGGGAAGTTGTGCAGTTCGGCCGCGAGTTCGGCAGCATCAGCGAGCGCAGGCACTTTCGACGGCGAGACGAAGGCCGTCGCCTCCATCTCGCGTACGCCCGTGGCGGCAACCGCGGCGAGCAGTTCGAGCTTGGCGGACAACGGGATTGGGTCCTCGATCTGCAGCCCGTCCCGCAGCGAGACGTCGCGAATGTCCACATGTGTCGGTAGTTCGGTCATAGCACGCCCTCCGCCCGCAGCGCAGCGATCTCTTCATCGGTCTTGCCCAGTAGACCGCGGTAGATCTCGTCATTGTGTTGCCCTGGTTGGGCAGGACCGGCACTGCGGATGGTTCCCGGCGTCTCCGACAGCACCGGCACGACGCCGGGGCCCTTGACATTCCGCTCGATGCGTTCGTCCCAGTGATCGGCGATCATCCCGCGCGACTGCAGCTGTGGATCCTCGACCACTTCGGCGACGGTGTTGATCGGTCCGCTGATCACCCCGGCATCGCTGAGCGTGGCAATGATGTCGGTGGGTTGCCGCTCCGCGGCCCATGCGCCGATGATCTTGTCCAGCTCGTCCTGGTTACGGCCCCTGGCAACGTGATTGGCGAACCGGTCGTCGGTCGCAAGCTCCGGCTGACCCATCGCCCCGCACAGCCTGCGGAACACTGTGTCCTGATTGGCGGCGATCACCACCCAGCTGCCGTCGGCCGTCGGATAGATGTTCGACGGCGCGATGCCCTCAAGACGGGTGCCCGATGGGCCGCGCACCACACCACCGACGTCGTAGTCCGGAATGGTGGATTCCTGGACGGCCAAACAGGATTCGGTGAGCGCGGCGTCGACCACCTGCCCGTCGCCGGTAACGGTGCGCCGA
>JAVRPX010000838.1:0-18674 GCA_032161985.1 Mycobacterium sp. | reverse complement strand
TCGTGAACGTGCCGATCACATTGGTGTGCACAAACGGCTCCGGATCGGCCAGCCCATTGTCGACATGGGTTTCGGCGGCGAAATGCACCACCGCGTCAGCCTCGGCGACCAGCTTGGACACCAACTCCGCATCGGTCACATCGCCCTGCACCAACTGGATGTCGTGCTCGACCGGGGCCAACGACTCGCGGCTACCGGCATAGGTCAACGCATCCAACACCGTCACCGAATCCTCGGGATGCTCACGCACCGCAGCGTGCACAAAGTTCGCACCGATAAACCCCGCGCCGCCCGTCACCAGCAACCGCATTAGTCAAACCACCACTCTACGAACGGGCTTCATGCTCACGACGTCAGCCGACAGATCGGCTGCAGGCGGCAGGACGATCCGACCGACCAGGCCGGCCGCCGCCCCTGCGGCCGCCGATCGATACCACGAAATTCCCTTGTCTGCACGGAATCCGACGGCCCTGCGCAGGGGAGTCAGAATCGCCATCATCGTCAACAACAGCCAGAGCGCGATACCCGTCGGTATAGCGACCCCGCGTGGATGGTGGGTCATCGTGGTGAGGACGGCGGAGCGATAGTACTGGCGTGCCGCGAAGTCCCGCACCTGTGATGTCGAGCGGGCCCCGAGATGAGTGATCAACGCGGTTGGTTCGAGAACGGTGGGAACGGCGATACGTTCCAGCCGGCGGGCGAGATCCTCTTCCTCGTGGTAGAGAAACAACCGCTCGTCAAATCCACCGGCACGCCGGAAGTTCGCGGCGCCGACCGCCATACAGGTGCCCTGAACGTAGGGCACCCGTCCGCCATTCCGATAGACGACGTCCCATGGAGGAATGTCCCTCTTCAGGGTCAGTGTGTTCAGCCTTGTTGGCAGGCACACTTCTCCGAGAACCGACAGGGGAGTCGACCAGAAGCGTGCTCGAGTCTGATCGGCACCGTGCTCATCGATGATCAGCGGACCGACCAAGGCGTTGTCGGCTCTGACCCGCTGCACCAATTGCCGCACCGCCCCTTCGGCGAACGATGCATCCGGATTGAGGAAGATGAAGACATCTGAATGAGCGTTGGCGGCGCCAAGATTGCATCCTGAGCCGAAGCCACGATTGCCGCCTGCGGAAATCACCGTCACATCGCGGCGCACCGACCTGGCGATAGCGATGCTGTCGTCACGAGAACTTTGATCCACCACGAGAACTTCGCAATCCCGAGGTATCGAGTTCAGACATGATGCGATCGTGGCAGCCGAGTTGTAGGTCACGACGATGACCGATGGCGCCCTGACGTTACCCACGGCAGCCGACCATCCGGTCGAACCACACCGTCTTGAACTGCTGGCTGAAGCTTTCGAATGTGAAGTGGTGCAACTCATCTGCAATGGATGAGTCTTCGCGGGGATCGCATCCCAACTTCCAAGGTCCTTTCAGATTGAGGCACGCCGCCGAGATGGCGGGCGGCAGGCCGTCGGCGGAATGGTCGGTGGCGATTACCGGCACCCCGTGCATCATCGCTTCGACCACCTTCACTTTCATTCCGCCGCCCTGTTCCATCGGTGCCAGGACAACGTCAACGTCGCGGTAGAACGAAGCAACCGAGGAGATCGGCCCTCGGATGTCGATGTGCGGTGATCGCGGCAATGCGTCCGATCCGAACCCTGCGACAACGACGCGATCGAACTTCTTTGTCAACAGAGGCAGCCATTCGGCCACCAGCCGTCGATAGGCGTCTCGGTTCGGCGGGTAATCGAAGTTGGCGATCATGCCGCACGTCCGGAGATCAGGTGCACTTGGCCGTCGTGCCGTGTTGAACCGGTCGGTGACAGGGGTGGGAAGCCACACCGCGTCCGCGCCGAGGCGATCCCGATCGGCCCACGACGCTACCGAAGCGACATCTGACTTTCGCGCTTCCGCCGCTTCCCGCTTGGCCCAGATGCGTGCGTGGGCCCGGTTGAACGTTGCCGATACCGGGTCGACCGTGCGGGACTGGTTACGGGCAATGCCACTCCACAGATCTGGGAAGTCAAGCCACGTCGGACCGCATTCAAGGCTCCAATTATGGGCTGACGGAACCAAACTCAGCGTCGGCCCAACGCATGGCTGCTTCGCCAGCATGCGTCCCACCGGGGCACGGAGCGGAACGGGCAGCAGTCGCCGCTTCGCGCGGTGGATCGGCGAACGAATGACCTGGTCTGTTCCGGCCCCGTCGGGGCCGACCGCGACAAGCCGTACGGCGCCGAGACTATCGAGAGCACGACGAAACGCTGCCACCCGTCTACCGCCGCCATCCATCTTTCCAAGCGATATCCGCAGGGCGACCAAGGTGACCACCTCTGATTCCGTCATGTGCTGTGCGCCTTTCAAAAGCGAGCCCATTCACCAGCGATGTCCGCCTGAAGGCGGCCATCGGATTCGGAATACAGGCCGTACTCGTCGTTGATCGCTCCCCATTGCAGCGCTCCGACCACAAGCGCGCTTGAGTCACGCAACATCTTCACGCGTGAGTAGAAGACACCCGGCTGTGCGCCGGGATCCTTCCTATCGGCGCCAAACTCACCGATGAGCAGAGGCCGGTTCACGCTGAGTTCGTAGGGTGCCAGAGGCGCTGAGTCGGAGGCGATTTCAAGATCGTCGTAGACGTGAAGGTCAAAGAAGTCAACCATGTGCGCGAATTTCGCGTAGTAGTCGACTTGCCCGATCTTGTCGCTGAGTGTGCCCGGAGAGACATCGCTGATGGACAGCGGCATAGATGGGGCAGCGGCGCGGATTGCGCTCGCCCAGGCGCCTATCCAGGCGACGACATCGTGTTCAGGGTAGATGTCGTACCCGCTTGCGACCTCGTTGCACAGCTCAATTGCCACCACGTTGCTATTGCGGTCGAGGACAGCGGCTACACCGGAGAGAAACTGCGCGATAAATGCCGGATCGGCGTCGCGTTTGTGACGCAGATCGATGGCACAGTAGTAGAACCGGCATCCAAGCGAGTTGCAGAGAGTGACGACCTGTTGCAACCGATCGTGATACGTCGCTTCGGTAATCAATCCACTGTGTACGGCGTTGACATCACCGATGAGCCTTATCGTGCTGGCGCCCTGCTCGACGGCACGCCGGACCGATGCCTCGATCCACTGCCAGTCCCATCTCGACCATAGGTTCAACCATGCCGACGCCCCGGGATCGTCATTGGCCAAGTCGACCAGCGCGGGAATGATGTTGGATCCCTTGAGTGCCTTAGCGTGTAGCGGTGCGGCGATCGGCCCATCGAGTGGCCGGGCCACCGGAATGCCCCATTTCGCCGAGAGCGCCTCAAACGCAGTTCGCAGTTCACCGCCGTTCAGCGGCCGGTTCCATCGCAGGATCTCGCCGATGGCTCCCGAGAAGAATTCGGCGTTGTAGGCCGAGCCGATGGTCATTGTGACGCCTGTGGGGAAACTGACGGGTGACACCGCGCTGACAGTCGGTCGGCCGTTGAGGTACAGCGTCGAGTTGCCCACGGAGTCCAGACTTAACGCAATGATGCTCGGGGAGTCGCCGACCGCTCCGGGACGCGTCTGCACGATCCCCGCTCGGCCGGCGTTCAGCGCGGCAAATGATCCGTCATCGTCGATCCGGAGCTGAAGGCCGCCCGTCGAGTCGCTCGGACCGATGATCGTTCCGCCCCCTGACGGGCGCCGTTTCACGACGGCGAAGACCGTCAGACTGGTGCCGTCCAGCGGCGCCCCGGTAAACAAGGTGTCTGACCCGTCGAAAACGAGTCCCTGGTGCGGCCCGATTGAATTACGGACCAGTACTGGAGCTTTCGCATCATCGTTCTGCTCGGCGCTCAGGCATCGGTTTGGCTGAGCGAGCTGGGGAACCTGCGTGACGCGTGCGCCGTTGCCCAGCCGTTTGGGCTCCGCATCGCTCACGAGGAACCCGCGAACGACCGACTCGTCGTCACTGTCCCGGAATCCCACCCCGTAGCGTCGGACTGACCATCCAACGTCTAGATCAGCTTCCCCGACCTCGACGTGATTCGTCGAGATCACCAGCCGCCCCGGTTTGATTCGAACGTCGAGCACATTGGCGGCGCCAAGTTCGAGTCCCGAGGGGCTGCGATATAGCCGTGGGAATCCCCAACGAAAGCCTCGCAGTTCGACAGAATCGATATCCGCCCACTTACGCAGAATGATCTCGTACTTACGAGAATCGTTGCCCTCCAGCAGGATGCGTATGCTCGCCTTGGACTTACCCAACGCGACTGGAATCCGGATCGCGGTGTGCGAGGGGAGGACGGCATCGACATTCGCGGAGGCCTCCTCACCATCCGCCATTCGCAAGCCACCTCGCGTCGACATCATGTTGTCGGTGTGTGACCACGTCTGCCCACGGACCGAGGTGAGCGGCACACCCGGTCTCGCGTTCGCGAAGTCTGTGCTGTCGACAGGACTGATGTCCAGACGAGTCGCGTCAAAGTGCAGATCTAGCCCGGGAATCGAATCCGGATTCCAGCAAGGGGACGCTTTTACGTCGACCCGTCCGCAGGCACTGATGAGTGGCAAACCAGCGACTGCGGCACTGGTCAGGAGCGACGCCTTCAGGAAAGGTCGCCGGCCGATCATGGATGGGATAGGCCAAGTGACCGTGATGAGTTCAGGGTCTCTACGCGCTCCCGCTTGCGAAGGGGAGACGTCGGCGTTGCGAAGCTGTGACGCGTCGCCGGTTCAGATTCCGCGGCCACCGACACCTCGGCGGGTTGGGCTGCCGTGTGGCGTGCGGATCGTGAAATCAACGATCTGCGCGCGAACGCAGCACCAAGAGAAGTTGCACCAGTGCGGTGAATCTGTGCCATGTGTTCTTCGAAATCCCTGCATCTGGTCTGGTGGTAAATACCAACGGCCACAACGCCGTCGACAACGGGCGCGACCGCAGCAGAGCGTGCGAATTGGCTTAACGGAGGGAGGACCACGATGACGAAGTCGTACGTTGTCCGGAGCTGCCGCAGAGACTCGACGATCGCATCCCTGTCGAGCAGAGCCTTGTCCTGCGGGCCGTCGCCGAATCCCCACTGAATGGGTACGTGCTGTTCGGTATTCTTACCATTCGATCGCTTGTGTCGGCTGATTCTGGCCTTGACGTCGGGACTGGGATCGAGCACAAGAAGAAGCGCCGTTCGGTTGTCGGCCACAAGTGCATTGGCCAGATTGAGCCCCGCTTCCGCGGTGAACCGGCGTGCCAATCGGTCCCGTCTGCCGGAAACGCCTGCGAGTGCGATGGTGTGCGGAACCGACCCATCCGCGGCCGCGATGTTGACACGCAGCCGCGCGATCGCCTCGTTCGCTTCGGCCTGCGAAACCGGCATCACGTCTGTCAAGGATGCCGGCAGATCCGCCGCCGGGCGCTCGCCAATCACCCGATTTACATCGGCACCGTCACGGATGCGGCGGGTGTAGCTCTCCCACACAAAGGCGATAATCAACCCCGCGAAGAAGCCGACGAGACCACCGAAGATGTAGACCAACTTATCGGGCAGAATCTGCGACGGAGTACCGTCCTGTGCTGCATCAATGACGGACAGCCTGACGACCGGACCACCGCTTTCCGGCGGTGTTTCCAAAGAACTCGCCAACGCTATGAATTGAGTCGCCAATCCGTTGGCGATATCCCGGGCCTGTTCTGGTGAATCGCCGGCGGCCGAGACATCCATGACCGCCGCATCCGGAAACGATTTTGACGTGACGCGAGCCGCAAGCGTCTCAGCGTCCATGTCCAGATTCAGTGCTTCGATTGTCCTTTGCGCCAGCGCGCGGCTGTTGACTAGTTGCTCGTAGGAGACGACACGATCCTGTGCGTAGATGCCGCCTTGTTGAGCGTCGTACTGCGAGGCTGCACTGGCACCGGAAATGAAGAGCCGAGTCGTAGCCACGTACTCCGCAGGGGAACGAGCCAGCCAGAGTGCGGCTGCGCCGATGCCGATCGCTGTCAGCAAAGCGATGGCAACAATCCGATACCGCACCACTCGCCAGAACTCATGTAGTTCGACCATCGTCACACCGTACCTCAGCTAGTCAGATTTTGGAACTTGCTAAAGATACGCTATACGAACGGATACTGCAGGTTAATACCCTTACTAGGAAGTTGGCAATCATTGCTAAACCTGCATTATCTGGTTAGGTCAGATCCACGGGCCGACTGGAGTGTGCCGCGATATCACCGCGTCGATCTGCATCGGCTGGCAAGCACGGATATTGACGTCGTACCGGATTCGGGAGGCTGCTGTGTCACCTCACGTCGCTATGGCCGGGTTGCTCGCAGCATTAGCTGTGGGCGCGCTGTGCAGCACCCTGGCACCCCGCGCCTTTGCCAACCTGACGTGCGTAATGGTCGTCACCGTGGTTATGTGGCCGCGGTTGTACGAACTAGCCGTACCACCGAAATACGCGTTAGCTGTGTTCTTGGCGCTCGGGGTCGTCTCGTGCGCGCTGTGCATGTCTGCAACCGCGGCAACCAGAACGCTGGTTGCGGTGATCGTGCTCGGGTTCACCGGCATCATGCTGGTCGCATTTCTCGGCTTCCAAGTGGCTACAGCAGGAGTCGGCGACTCATACTTCCGATACTTCGCCGTCGCACCGCTATCCGTGGCGTATGGATATTTGCTCGTGCGGAGCGGGCGGGTCATTCAAATGGGTTATGCATTGTTGGGCGTTGCGGTCGTTTCTTCGGTTCTCGCAGTCGTGGAGTACACGACCGGCGGACCGATCCTGGCGGGTAACCCGTTCGACGAATTCAGGGATGGCGAATACCGGGCCGCTGTATTTTCCGAGCACACGTTGGTCTTGTCCTCGTTACTCCTCTGTGCGCTGACGGTCGCCGTCGTCGTGACACGGGGAACGAAGCGGGCGATCGCGGTCGGGGTCTTGTTCGCGGGTATCGCGACCACTTCCAGCCGCGGTGCGCTCGTGCTGGCGGCAGGCTACGTAATTGTGGCGGTGGTGTGGGCCTGCGTGCCGGGCATCCGTCGGTACGGTGCGACCATCAAGGCGGCGGCCGTTGGAATTCTGGTCGTTGCGGTGCCGCTGGTCTATCTGTCGCAACGCGCCGCTGTCTATGGCATAACAAGTTCGGATCCGACCGTCGCCAGCGCGCAGTACCGCGGGGCGATATATGCAGTGACGCTCGAGTCGCTGCGAAGTCACCCACTGGGATGGGGGCCGTCAGGTCCGTCGAAAGGTCTTTACACACTGCGCAGCCCGTTCGGCACCCTTGATATCAGCGATACCGTCGACTCCGAGTTGGTGCATACGGCGCTGGAATTCGGCTACGTCGGATTGGCGGTGTTGGCAGTCATCGTGGTCGTGCTCATCCGTCGCCTGCGGGCCGACCGTTGGTGGAGCCACATGGCTGCACTCATCACGGCGGCGGGTGTGTATCTGTCGATTCACTCTTGGCTCAGTCTTTTGAGTTTGTGGGCGATCGCTCTTGGCGCCGCCGTCGCCAACCCGCCATCGCGGTCGAGTGTCGACCTCACACTGGCGGACTCACCGCCAGCTCCCGAGCCGTCGGCTCGGGTCCGCGCATACGCGGAGAGCCCGACACCGACACCAGCTCGCTTCTGATCGCAGCGCAGACATCGCTCCAGCTGTGGGCCGGCCCGTAGCCGGTCAGGCGTGCGGAAGGTTGTCGAAGCACGATGTCGCGGATGGCATCGGCGATTGCGTCCACATCAGCGGCATCCACGAACGTCGCATGGGGCCCGACGGTCTCTCGAAAGACAGCTATATCGCTGGCGAGAACCCGGCAACCAACGCTGGCCGCCTCGACCGGCGGAAGACCGAAGCCCTCGTCCAATGACAGGCAAGCGAAAAGTGCGCAGTGGTGGTAGAGCCATTTCAGATGCGTATCGGTGACACTCCCGACGATTCGCAGCGTGCCCGCCGCGATGGCGGAGCGGAACTCGTCATCCAAGCGGGTGATTCGGCCCGATAGCTCCCCGACCACGACAAGCGGAAAGTCTTTCGACAGCACCCCCGACCGCAATGCGGCGCGCAGTGTCACCGCAAGGTTCTTCCGAACATTGAGGCGGCCAACGCAGAGCAGATACTTTCCGTCGGACAGCTGCAAGCCGGGGTCGGTCGGCTCGACAGCGTCGAACGAGCTCGCCACGGACAACCCGGAACTGACGACCCGGCGCAACCGTGGGTTGTACCGGCAGATTCGGCTGCGTTCGGCTCGCGATGATGTGATGACACTGCTCGCGCGACGGGCCAGTACGGGCATGGCGCTGAAGTAGGCCCGCTCCACGCCGGTGAACCATTCAGGATTCGACTGAAACAGCACGTCGTGAAGGAACACCACCCCAGTCGTCGAGTTCGCGGCGAAATTGAACGCCAGAATCGCGTCCGCCCATCGGCGCCCGGCGATGACCGGGAGTTCAAGGAAGTTGATCGCGGGGTGGACCCGCAATCGGGTGCGTACCACCTGGACCCCTTCGGGGGCTGGTATCGAAGCCTTCGCGTCGCTCGGTACGGCCAGGATCAGTTGGTCGTCGGGATTGTCGATGGCCCATCGCCGGACGACTTCGTGTAGCACCATGCGGTTGGACGTCGGCCCTTCAACCCACCAGTAGCCATCCACCAGAATTTTCACGTCCGCTCCGATCACACGATGTGTGTCGTTGCGGCGGCAACGGCGGCAGCCGACACCGTCCGCCGGTGTCGACGCAGCGTCGGGCTGACGTGTCGCCGCGTCGCCCGACGCACCACTGGGCGGTCCGTCGCAGCAAGCAAAGCGTCCTCATACGCACTGCAAATCGCGTCCCACGAGAAGCTACTGCAGGCGCGCGTTTTGGCCTTGGTGCACAAGGAGTTCTGCAAAGCAGGACTGCTCATGAGAAGCCGCGTAGCCGCGGCGATCTCACGCGGCTCCGGCGGTACGAACAGACCCGAATCCTGTAGCACCTCCCGGTTGAAGACCGTGTCGCGGGCGATCGTCGGCGCCCCCGAGGCCATCGCCTGCACCAGAGCGGGGTTGGTGCCCCCCACGCTGTGACCGTGGAAGTATGCCCCACAGTTCTGCCATAACGACGAGAGCAACTGGTCGTTGCTCACGTGGCCAAGCCAGATGAACTGCTCGTATTTCTTTGCAAGGCAACGGATCCTTTCCTCCAACGGGCCGCCCGATCCGGACGACCCGACGACCACGACAGGAAACTCATCGACGACTGCTTCAGCCGCATCAAGGAATTCGCCGATCGAATTCTCGGGGACCAATCTGGCCACAAGCAACACATAGTTGCGTTTCTCAAGACCGGCGAGAACCTCATGCTGTCCGCTCGGCAGGTCACCGCCGTAGGGAATGAACACACCGTCGCGCCCGAAGTTGTCGCGCCAGAACCGACCGATCTCCACCGCGTCGCAGATCAAGGTGTCGGCGAATCTCGCCGTCATCTTGGCGCCGCCCTTGAAGACCGCCTTGGCCAGCCCGTTCCACTTTGCCCGGTGCCACTCGATCCCGTCGACGTTGAGTACCGATGGGATGCCCCGCGCCTTCAACATTGGCAACCAGTAACCGTTGGCGACGTTCATCACAAGGGCGACGTCCGGTTTGTGCCTTGCCGCGTCGAAAGTGGACGTGGCGCCGAACGTCAGTGTGCTCAACGACTTTGATTCGACTCCTTTGGTGACGACGCTGGTGATGCCGGGGTGCACGAACTCGGTCGCATCACTGGTGGCGCCGGGCCGGCTGTACACCGTCACTTTCCAGCCGCGGTCTGCCAGATACGGTGCCAGCTTGCGCACCAGAGTCTCAAACCCGCCGTAGAAGCTCGGGTAGCCACGAGTGCCGATGATCGCAACGGATCCGAGGTAGTCGGTCTTTTGCATGGTGACCTTCCCAGTTGTCACGGAGCGAGGATGTGCCGGCTCGGCGTGTCTTCTTGGCGGTCGCGTACGGCCGCTGAACCGGGGCAGGTAGTCGAGCCGCCAACCCAACCCGATGTAGATAACGCAGTACAGCGTTGCCGAGGCGATGAATGGCACCACGGCCGCCGCCCGATCATGGGGAGCTGCAATAAGATTGATCGGAAGCGCCGCAGCACAAGCTAAGAGAGCAACGACGAACGGACCGACGATGGCGCGCAGGAACGCCGTCATCGAAATGCCGATTCGCGATTGCAGAAACCACACCCCGAGCACATTGCCTGCCACGAACCAGGCGGCAAACGCGGCCACCAGACCGTTGAACCCAAATCCCAGTGCTGCCGGAATCGCAAGGGACACCGCGACGGCGGCCGATGCGATGGCGGTCGCGCCGATCGTGCCGGTTCGTCCGATCGCAAACATGGTGGCGGCACACACCGCCGTGGAGACGTTGACCGCTATGCCGAATGCCAGGGCCGTGGCCACTTCCACCACGCCGGAGTGAGGCTCACCCAGCCATAGCGGAACAGCTGAGACCGCGGTGGTTCCCAGCAGAAATGGCAGGAAGATCGCTGCAGCCGCGTTGCGGGTGGTGAGTCGTGCGTACTGCGACCGGATCGCGGCGAGCCCGCCAGTCGCATACGCCCTTGTCAGATGTGTGGTGATGGCGACGGATGCCGCCGACCCGAACGCCTGCACACCCTGCACCAGCCGGATACCGAGCTCGTATGCTCCCGCTGCCGCGGGGCCGATCACGATTCCCGCAATGAGTTTGCCGGATTGGAAGAGCACCACATCGGCGGCGCCGAGCGCCTGACTCTTCACGCCGAAGCCGATGATTTCCCTCGCCATCGCCATTCGCGGGCGCCCGATTGTTATCCGGCCCTCGTCGATGACGATTGCGCAGAGCACTGCACACAGGCCGATCGCGGCCCCTACCACGGTGCCCAACGCGAAGCCGTGCAGGTTCGGGGCGACGGTCAACGCAACCACTCCGCCGCTCACCTGGGTGATACCCAGCACCGCAAGGCCGACGTTGGCAGGCACCTGACGGCCCCGGCCGAACGACGCACCGGCCAGCACCCGAGCCACAAGTCCACACGTCAAGATCGCGACGGAGCAGAGTAATAGAAATCGCGTAAACGCCGGATCGCCCGTGCGCAAGATCTTTTCGAATACGCCGGGCACGAGCGCAACGAACGTTCCTAGCACCGCGCAAAGGCCGAGGATGGCCGACACGCAGATTCCGACAACGGCACGGTCGCCGTCTGCGTTGCCGCGAGCGTGGAAGAGGGCCACGTATCGGTTCACGGCGCGCGACGCCCCCAGATCGAGCAGTGCGGCGTACTGCGCAATGGCACCAGTCATCGCCCAGACACCGAAGTCATGCAGTCCGAGTTGGCTGACGACGTACGGGGTCGCCAGCAGATTCAACCCGTAGCCGGCGATCAGCGGAAGGACCTGGGCGCTCGCGCCGACGGTAAGCGACTGCACCTTGGACGCGCCGGGGCGGCTACCCATGGTGCGTGTCCCACTCGAACGGGAGCGTCTTCGTTGCGAACAGATGTCGTGTGTGGGCCGCGAAACTTCTGGCCCGCGTGACGCGCTGGCCGCTAGGTGTGGCCAAGACCGTCATTGGGGACCGCGCGAGTGCCTTCGACCACAGCCACAGCGCGCGCAGACGCAACGGCATACCGAGGTCTTTGCTGCGGATCAGATCGCATAGCACCCACATCTGGTCGAGCGCCGCCGTGCCCCCGAAAGTTTCGGTGGCGGTGCCTGCATGGTGCCAGCGGACCGTGAGCTCCTCGTCGATGAACGCCGCGTCGCAGCAAGTCAGCATCCGCAGCCACGCGTCGATGTCTTGCAGCTGCGGCACGTCCGGACGGAATCCACCGACAGCGAGGATTGTTTCGCGCCGAAGCATCACCGATGTAGGTTCTCCTATCGGATTCCCGTCGGCGCCTGCGGCGAGGTAGCGCCGGATCAGTTCCGCGCCGCTATTGAGTCTGTGAAGCGGACGCAGAGTGCCTTCGAGGCGACCGTAGCGCGCCTTCCATGCTTGGTCTGGCGTGACCACGCGCCGCGGTGCGAACGCCAGGCCGACGTTGTCGTGATCGAACATCGGCACCAGCTTCTCCAGGCAATCGGGAAGCAGCCAGTCGTCGGCGTGGACGAATTGGATCAACTGACCCCGCGCCGCGACAAGGCACCTGTTGTGGTTGCCAACCAAACCGAGATTGGTCCGGTTGCGCACGAACCGGATCCGCGGGTCGGAATAGGCCTGCACTCGAGCGATGGTCGCGTCAGAGGAGTTGTTGTCGACGACTACGCACTCGAAGTTGGTATACGTCTGGGCCAGCACACTGTCGATGCTGCGCCCGATCGAATCCGCGCCGTTGTAAACCGGTATGCAGACACTGACCATCGGCGTTTGCGCCAACGTGGTTGCGCGTCGTGGGGCGAGCGCGACAGCGAAGTCAGGCATTGAGCACCGAAGGATCGAACACCAGCACACCTTCGCTGCTGCCGTTGTGGTCGTACTGCGCAATCACTCTGTCCGGCAGTGACTCTCCTGTATCGGCCCGGCAATAATCGCGAACCGATGTTCCAGTACTCTGCGAGTCCACATTGTCCGGCCCGGCCTGCGAAACCAGATCATCGATGTGTACCGTCCTGAAGTCGATGCTCAAGCGTGCGGTCCCCGTTCGGTTGGGTACGGTGGAGTGCAGCTGCGCTCCAGAGAAAGACAGCAGCGAGCCCGGCTCGCCGACGACGCGAAGCTCCGTTCCCGGCCGGCCTTCAGCCAGTCGGGGGTGGGGCCGCGGATCGCTTTTGACGTATGCGGCCGCGTCGCGCCGCGCGGTCCGATTCCACTCGTAGGCGTCAAAATCGTTGCTGGTATTCGGTGCCGGTCGCTGCCAGAAGTCCGGATGGAACTGCATACCCGTCACCGCCGAGTTGCCCGCGATGGGTGTCCACCAATTGTTTTGGCACTGGGGGGCCGAATACCACGTATCGCGATGGGGCGTGTAGTTGTACCCGAGGCCGGCAGACAGGTAGTCAGACGGCGGGACGACCCGCAGCTTCGGCACATCGAAGTAGGTCTTGGACGGATCCGCTCCCATGTCGAGCAGGATGTCTCTGAGAAGCTGCTTGGACTTGTAGTGATGGGTGAATCGCGGCTTCAGTGTCGCCAGAATCTCAACGTATTCGTCGACAGCCAGTTCATTGTGAGCAGTAAGCGGATCGTGACCGTCGAACGCTTGGGTGATCATGCCAAACGCGAACTGGGTGAACGCCTTTACCGTATCTCGCGGCGGTATACAGAACACTTCGCCGTCGTACAGTCGCCGTCGTCGTTCGTCGTCAGTCAAGTTGGTCTCGGTCGAGACTACCCATGCCATGACGTGTCTCCTTTCATGCGAAATGACGCGATCGCGGTGATCATTCGAAGATCGCCAGCCTGGGGATTGGAACGACGAAGCGCGCGCCCCACTGGCGGACATAGGACATCTCGTGCATAATTTCGTCCTTCAGATTCCACGGCAGGATCAGCACGAAGTCAGGGCGTGTCACCCGTATGTGTGAGGGTGGATAGATCGCAAGGTGCGTACCCGGAAGATAATGACCCTGCTTGTGTGGGCTGCGATCAACGGTGTAGTCGATCAGGTCATCGCGGATACCGCAGTAGTTCAGCAGGGTGTTGCCCTTGGCCGGCGCGCCGTAGGCCACCGTCGTCAATCCGCAGTCGCGCATGTCGATCAAGAATCGCAGCAGCCTGCGTTTCACGCGCTCCACACGCTCGGGATAGCGGAGGTACCCCTCGAGGCTGTCGAGATGTGCCGCGCACTCGGCGTCCTCCACCTCGCGGACCCGGTCAGTCGTCTCGTGTCCAGTGAAGCCGGTGTGGCAGGCGTAGATCCGTAACGATCCGCCATGGGTGTCGATCTGCTCGACGTCGAAGATTCGTAGGTGATAGGCGGCGAAGATGCGGGCCACCGTCAACAGCGAGAAGTAGGAGAAATGCTCGTGATAGATGGTGTCGAACTGGTTCTGCAGGATCAGCTGTAGGACATGGGGGAATTCCATGGTGATCACCCCGCCGGGGGCGAGCACCAGCGACATGCCTGCGACGAAATCGTTCAATTCGGGCACGTGCGCGAGCACATTGTTGCCGATCAACAACTTCGCGCGTATCCCGCGATCCACCAGCTCGCGAGCGAATTTGGCTCCGAAAAATGCTGTCTCCGTTGGTATTCCCTGCTGGCGGGCGACGGCCGCGACGTTCTCCGCAGGCTCTATGCCCAATGCGGGAATACCTGCCTCGACGAAGTTCTTGAGGAGATACCCGTCATTGCTGGCGATCTCGATGACTTGGGTCGACCGGTCGAGGGAGAACCGTGGTATCACCTCTTCGGCATACGTTCGGGCGTGGTCGAGCCAGCTCTGGGAGTAGGACGAGAAATAGGCGTAGTCATTGAATATCGAATCGGGAGGCTGAAACTCGCCGACTTGAACGAGCAGGCAGTCCGAACACACGTAGGCGTGCAACGGGTAGAAGGTTTCGGGCTGATCCATCTGCGATTCGGTCAGGTATGAGTTCGCCAGCGGTGACATTCCCAGATCGCAGAACGAGTGTTTCAGTGGCGACCCGCAATGCCGGCACGTGTTCTTCATCGGGCTGACCCGACCGGGCCGTCGGACCATATCTTCCACGGCGCCTTGCCGTCGTTCCACAGATTGTCCAGGTTGATCTTGTCCCACAACGTGTCCATCCCCAGCCAGAAGCCGCTGTGGCGATATGCGGACAGCTCCCCGTCGGCGGACAGACGGTTCAACGGCGCCTGCTCGAAGACGGTGTCGTCGTCGTCGATGTAGTCGAGGACCGATGGGGAGGCAACGAAGTATCCACCGTTCACCCAACCGCTGCTGCCCCTGGGCTTCTCGGCGAATCGGGCTTGGCTGCCGTCTTCCAGATCAAGGGTTCCGTAGCGACCCGGCGGCTGAACGGCGGTGACAGTGGCAATGGTGCCCGCCTGATGGTGAAAGTCGATGACCTTGCGGACATCGAGGTCGGTCACGCCGTCGCCATACGTGAACGAGAACGTCTCGTCTCCAATGTGATCCCTTGCGCGCAGCAGGCGCCCGCCGGTCATTGTTTTCGCGCCGGTGTCAAGCAAAGTCACGGACCACGGCTCGGTCTTCGACTGCAATGTCGTGACGGTGTCGGTTGCCAGATCTATCGTGACGTTCGACGAATGGAGGAAGTAGTTCGCGAAGAACTCCTTGATCATGTAACCCTTGTAACCGAGCAACACGATGAACTCGGTGATGTCGGCCGCGGCATAAATCTTCATGATGTGCCACAGGATCGGGCGGCCCCCGATCTCGACCATGGGCTTGGGCCGAGACTGGGATTCTTCGCTGATCCGGGTACCTCGCCCGCCGGCAAGAATTACCGCCTTCATTGTTGTTCCTTCCTCGAGGTGAGTAGCTCACGCAAGTGCGTGCACACTCGGTCGACCTGGGTTTCATCCAGCATCAGTGCCGACGGAAGGTTGATCGACCGTGCGGCGATGTCGTAGGCGACTGGGTTGCGATCGGCTGCGCCGCATACGGTGTCGTATTCCGAGAACGCGGTCAACGAACTCAGCGGCGGCAGGAACGGGCGGGTGTCGATGGAGTGCCGATCGAAATGCAGCATCATCTCGTTGGTCGACAAGCCGTAGGAATGGTCGACCACGAGGGTGACCATCCAGAACGTATTCGTCACTTCCGGCCGGTCGTAGTTGAGGCTGATTCCGGGAATGTCGTTGAGCCGCTCGTCATACCAGCCGAAGATCTGGTTCTTCTTGTCAAGCAGTTCGTCGATGCGGGAAAGCTGTGCCCTGCCGAATGCCGCCTGCAGGCTGCTCATCCGGTACTTGAAGCCGATCTCATCAGTTGTGAAGTACCGATGATTCCCTCGGTTGCGGCCGTGGTCGCGCATCGTCGATATCCGCTCGAACAGCTCGCTTCGATTGGTGACGATCATCCCGCCTTCACCGGTGGTCATCGTCTTGGTGCCGTGGAAGCTGAAGACGCCGATATCGCCAAGGGTCCCCGCCGGGGCTCCGTGCCATGTTGCACCGATGGCCTGGGCGGCGTCTTCGATGATCGGAATGCCTTCGGCGACTGCGCCGATGGCACCCATATCGGGGATGCTGCCGTACAGATCGACGACGACAACTGCTTTCGTCCTTGGGCTGATGCACGCCTTGAGCGAGTCGGGGTTCATGCACCACGTGTCCCGGTCGATGTCGGCGAACACCGGGGTGGCGCCGAGGTACACGATGGGTGCCGCACTGGCGACCCACGTGGCTTCCGGCACGATGACCTCGTCGCCTGGGCCAATGCCAAGGGCGACCATCGCCAGATGCAACGCCGCGGTTCCGTGTGGCACCGCCGCTGCGTGTGCCAGATGGAGGTACTCGGCGAACTCCGTCTCGAACAGACCCACCGACTGGGCGGCGGTGCCGTACCAGTCGTTGGCGGCCGCTTCGGCCACGTAGCGCACCTCGAGATCGGTGACCCATGGGCCGGCGACCGGGATGCGGTCCCTGGCAGTCGAATTGCCGTTGACGGTGGTGGCTGTGCTGGCGCTCATCGTCGCGCAACCTGTCGCAGTTCGAGGTCGACGTCGCCGCGATCGATGAGCTGTTTGACCGTTCGGAGCCGGAAGTAGCGCGGTCCGGCGAATACATCCGACGTCATTCCACCGCGCACGTACGCCGCACATAATTGTTCGATCCCTTGCCGCACAGTCCATTGCGGTCGGTACGCGGGCATCGCGCGGTGTAGCTTGCCGAAATCGACGCGGTAGTCGCGAATGTCGGAGGTCGCCCCGGGAACGCAACTGACGCCGACTCCGGGCACCACTGCCGCGACGAGATTGGCCACATCGCGCACCCGGTAGTTCTCGCCGACCCGGCCGACATTGAACGCTTGATTGTGGACGACGTCACGGGGGGCGACGAGCGCTTGGGCGAAAGCCTGTGCGATGTCGAGGATGTGCACCAGCGGACGCCACGGAGAACCGTCACTTTGCATGACAACCATGCCGCTGGTGACTGCATGGCAGACGAGATTGTTGACCAGTACATCCGCTCGCAGCCGGCGTGACACGCCATACGCCGTGGCGTTGCGCAGGTACACCGGTGAGAAGGTGTCGTCGGCCAGTGCTGAGAGCGCGCGTTCGACGTCGACCTTTGATTCGCCATAGGGCGTCACGGGGTTGAACGTCGCGCCTTCGTGGAGTTCTTGGTCGCCGCCGCGTCCGTACAGGCTGCACGACGATGCGAATAGAAAGCGGCGTACCCCAGCCGCTTTCGCCATCTCCGCCAGCCGGACCGAGGCGTCGCGGTTGATCGCGGAGGTGAGCAGCGGATTCAGATCCGCGAGCGGGTCGTTGGACAACGCCGCGAGGTGGATGACGGCGTCGAAGCCGAGCAGGTCAGCCACGGTCACGTCGCGCAGGTCGATGTCGAGCGCAGGCACGGGGTCGGGTGGGGCCAGGAAGTCGCATTCGGCGTACAGGTCGGTATCGAGCCCGACGATGTCGTGGCCGAGGTCGGCAAGATACGACGTCATCTCCACGCCGATGTAGCCCAGGTGGCCGGTGATCAGGACCCTCATGCGCAATCACGCTTCCTGTCGCGAGTTGCCCCGAGGCTGACCCAATTGGCGACCTCGGACGTGAGCCGGGAGGTGGTCACTCTGGGGGTGGAGCTGACCACCTCTCGGCATTCCTCGCGGGTCGGTGCCATCGCCGCCGAGCGGGGACGCGGCCCGTTTGCTGACTGCGTCAGGCTGACCACGTGTGCGCAACTAGCAATGAGTAGATTATTGGCTGTCGCGGCATGTTGGTGTGATTTTAGGTCGACAATGTAGTTTGCTACTTCGGCACGAACCCGGTTCGCGGCTGTCCCGCGATTCTCTGCCGATTCCGGTGGAATCATGGCTCCCCCAAACTGGTTCTGCGCCGGCAATCTGACGTTGTGTGGCGTGTTGCCGAGTGTGCACGACCTTGCCCTACTCCGTGCTCGATTGCAAGTGAAATCCCCAGAGAATCTGACAAATGACCTCATGAAGACGATTTCGGCGGGCGGCCTCGGTCGGGCTCCTTGCGAGTGGCGAAGGTTGCGAGCAGTTGCCAAAGGAAATATTAGAAGTGCTATGAAGTCTCGCGGCCGACGACGGTGACGGCGATTCGGGAGTCTAAAAGGGAGCCACTCCTGTAACATCATTCACAGGCATTTACAGACGTTATGACCTTTGCTAGAAACTTGGTAAAGGTCGCCAACGTTGTTATCTGGAGTTAACCATAAAATTTGTGGGCAAATTGAAAAGACTATGGCGCCGGACCAAGGTAGGCGTCAGACTCTCGGTATGCGCGGGATCATGCTGGCCGGTGGAACCGGCTCACGACTGCACCCCATCACTGTCGGCACGAGCAAGCAGTTGTTGCCCGTCTACGACAAGCCGATGATCTACTACCCGCTGTCGACACTGATCCTTGCCGGCATCCGCGATGTACTGGTCATCACCACTCCGACGGACGCCCCCGCATACAGCAGGCTGTTGCGAGATGGTGCTCAATTCGGGATCTCGATCACCTACGCGGTTCAGCCCGTCCCCGATGGGCTCGCGCAGGCGTTCGTTCTCGGCAGGGATCACATCGGTACCCAACCCGTGGCGCTCATGCTCGGCGACAACATCTTCTACGGCCCGGGAC
>JAVRPX010000837.1:0-4618 GCA_032161985.1 Mycobacterium sp. | reverse complement strand
ATCGTCGGCTGGGTCAGCAGCGAGCTACCCGCGGACAAGCCCCGCCACCTGCTCGGCATCAGTGAGCCCGATGACCTGTTCGATGCCGTGGCCGCAGGCGCCGACACCTTCGACTGCGTGTCCCCGTCCCGCGTCGCACGCAACGCCGCGGTCTACTCCGCGACCGGCCGCTTCAACGTCACCAATGCCCGGTATCGGCGTGACTTCAGCCCCGTCGACGCCGAGTGCGACTGCTACACCTGCGCGCACTACACCCGCGCCTACCTCCACCACCTGTTCAAATCGAAGGAGTTGCTGTCCGCGACGCTGTGCACGATCCACAACGAGCGCTTCGTGATCAGGCTGGTCGACCAGATCCGGGCCGCCATCCGGACAGGCGAGTTCGACGAACTCCGGGCACACGTTCTGGGCCGGTATTACTCGACGCCCACCTGATCGCCCAAACGGACAAACGGGCGCGAAAGTCCGAGTAGATCTCGCCATTTCGTTGATCTCGGCGACCCGCCTCACTTTGACCTGCCCAGTCTTAGACGCATGCACAATAAATAGATGACGACGATCGCGGATTCGCAGGCATTGCTGCTGCAGTTACTCGACCCGTCGAACCGGGCGGATCCATACCCGGCCTATGACCGGATCCGCGAGCACGGGCCGCTGCAGCTGCCGCAGATGACCCTGAACGTGTTCTCGTCGTATCAGGACTGCGACGACGTGCTGCGCCATCCGTCGTCGGCCAGTGATCGGATCAAGTCGACTGCGGCGCAACGCGAGATCGCCGAGGGAGCCGAGGCCAGGCCGGTAGGTCCCCCGGGATTCCTCTTCCTCGATCCGCCCGACCACACCCGGCTGCGCAAGCTGGTCAGCAAGGCGTTCGTGCCGAAGGTCGTCAAGGCACTCGAACCCGACATCACCGCGCTGGTCGATTCGCTGCTCGACAAGGTCGAGGAGCAGAGCTCCTTTGACGTCATCGCCGACCTGGCTTATCCGCTGCCGGTCGCGGTGATCTGTCGGCTGCTCGGCGTCCCGATCGAAGACGAGCCGCAGTTCAGTCGCGCGTCGGCGCTGCTCGCCGCGGCGCTGGACCCCGTCATCTCGTTCACCGGCCAAGCCCCCGACAGTTTCGACGAAATGCTGCAGGCAGGCCTGTGGCTCCGCGAGTACTTCCGGGAACTCATTGCGCGTCGGCGCAGCGATCCCGGCGACGATCTGATGTCGGGACTGATTCACGTCGAGGAGTCGGGGGATCAGCTCACCGAGGAAGAGATCGTCGCGACGTGCAACCTGCTGCTGGTCGCCGGGCATGAGACGACGGTGAACCTGATCGCCAACGGAATTCTGGCGATGCTGCGCCACCCGCGGCAGTGGACGGCGCTGGCCGCCGACCCACAGCGCGTTTCCGCGGTGGTGGAGGAGACGCTGCGCTACGACCCGCCCGTGCAGTTGATGGGCCGAATTGCCGCTGACGACATGACAATTGGCGACGCCACCGTGCCGAAGGGCGACGTCATGATGTTGCTGCTTGCGGCGGCTCATCACGATGCCGCTGCGTTCGACCGGCCCGGTGAATTCGACCCGGACCGCGAGAACATTCGCCACTTGGCGTTCGGCAAGGGCCCGCACTTCTGCCTCGGCGCGCCGCTGGCCCGGCTGGAGGCCACCGTCGCGCTGTCGAAGGTCACCGCCCGCTTCCCACAGGCGCAGATGGCCGACGAGCCGCAGTACAAGCCGAACCTGACGCTGCGCGGGCTGGCGAGTCTAGCGATTTCGGCGCGCTAATCCACGCTGAGCGACGGTAAGCGCGCCGAAATCACTGCGCCAGTTCGTCGATGACCGCCCGTGCCCCCCGTTCTCCCGCGTCGACGGCGCCCTCCATGTAGGCACTCCATTAGGTTGCGGTATCAGTTGACGCCCAATGGATCACACCGATGGGCGCACTGAGTGCCCGTAGGTGGTCCACACATGTGGTCCTTGGTTGGCGTTGTAGGGCAATACTTCCTGGGCGAGGATTCGTCCGCCGACGCGCTCGTCGGCCTCCAAGACCAGCGGCTTGAGCCCGGCTTCGAGCAGCTCTCGCGCGGCGATCATCCCCGAAAGCCCCGCCCCGAAGATGACGACGTCCGCTTCATGGCGTGTTGGATGTGCCATGATGCAACGTTCTCAGAGGCCTTCGCTTCCAGCCGTGATAGGCACATTCTGCTTCGGATTCCTTGCCGGTACGGTCTAGCGCATGCGGATCTTGTTAGTGGGTGCAGGTGGTGTCGGTTCGGCGTTCTGCGCCATCGTGGCGCGCCGTGAGTTCTTCGACCAAATCGTCGTCTGCGACTACGACGAGGGCAGGGCCAAGCAGGCCGCCGACGCCGTGGACGACGCGCGGTTCTCCGCGGCTCAGGTTGACGCCGCATCGGCCAACGCGGTCGCGGAACTGGTTCGCAGGCATGACATCACCCATGTCATGAACGCCGTCGAGCCGCGGTTCGTAATGCCGATCTTCAACGGCGCGTTGGCCGGTGGCGCCGACTACCTCGACATGGCCATGAGCCTGTCGCAGCGCCATCCCGATCGTCCGTACGAACTCACCGGAGTCAAGCTCGGCGACGAGCAGTTCGCCGCCGAGGACCAGTGGCGCGCCGACGGGCGCCTGGCGCTGGTCGGGATCGGTGTCGAGCCAGGGCTTTCCGACGTGTTCGCCCGCTACGCGGCGGATCATCTGTTCTCCGACATCGACGAGCTCGGCACCCGCGACGGGTCGAACTTGACCGTCGACGGCTACGAGTTCGCGCCGTCGTTCTCCATCTGGACCACCATCGAGGAGTGCCTCAACCCGCCGGTGATCTGGGAGGCCGACCGGGGCTGGTTTGTCACCGAACCGTTCTCCGAGCCGGAGGTCTTCGACTTTCCCGACGGCATCGGTCCCGTCGAGTGCGTCAATGTCGAACACGAAGAAGTGCTCCTGATGCCACGCTGGGTCAAATGCAAACGCGCCACGTTCAAGTACGGTCTCGGCGCGGAGTTCATCGATGTGCTCAAGACGCTGCACAAGCTCGGGCTCGATCGCACCGAGAAGGTGAAAGTCGGTGGCGTCGAGGTCAGCCCGCGCGACGTGGTGGCGGCGTGCCTACCCGATCCGGCCACACTCGGCCCGAAGATGCACGGCAAGACCTGCGCCGGGCTCTGGGTGACGGGCACCGGCAAGGACGGCGAGCCGCGCTCGACCTACCTGTACCACGTCGTCGACAACCAATGGTCGATGGCCGAATATGGCCACCTATGTGTGGTATGGCAGACCGCGGTGAATCCCGTTGTGGCGCTGGAGCTCCTGGCAAACGGTACGTGGAGCGGCAGCGGCATCCTCGGCCCTGAGGCGTTCGACTCGGTGCCGTTCCTGGAGCTGCTGACCGCATACGGCTCGCCATGGGGGCAGCAGGAGCTGTCGCCTTAGAGTGGGTTGAGAATGCGGTCAAGGAACTGGCGGGTGCGCTCCTCCTTGGGGTCGCCGATCACCTCGGCAGGCGGACCCTTCTCCAGGATGACGCCTTGGTCGGTGAACAGCACCTGATCGGAAACCTGTTTGGCGAACTGGATTTCGTGAGTGACGATCACCAGCGTCCAGCCCTCGACCGCCAGATCCCTGATCACCGACAGCACCTCGCCGACGAGTTCGGGGTCCAGCGCCGACGTCGGCTCGTCGAACAGCACAACCTTGGGCTTCAGTGCCAAGGCTCGCGCGATGCCGACGCGCTGCTGCTGGCCGCCGGAGAGCTGGAACGGGTACTGGTCACGCTTCTCGGCCAGGCCGACCTGCTGCAGCAGTTCCAGCGCTTCGGTCTCCGCCTCTTCCTTGGGGCGCTTCTGCACGACGATCGGGCCCTCGGTGACGTTCTGCAACACCGTCTTGTGCGGAAACAGGTTGTGTCCCTGGAACACAAAGCCGCTCTGCGCCCGGTACCGCCGCAGCTGGTCCTTGGACACCGGCTTGGAGAAGTCCAACTCGACCTCGCCAACCCGGATCACGCCGGCGTCCGGCACGTCGAGGGCGTTGAGCGCACGCAGCAGCGTGGTCTTCCCAGAGCCGGACGGGCCGATGATGGTCGTCGCCGAACCCTGGGCGACGTCGAAGGAGACCCCGTTGAGAACTTTGTTGTCCCCGAACGCTTTCTGCACGCCTTCTGCGCTGACGCGATGCTGGGTCTTGGAGTTTGTCACTGGGCAACATACCTTTCCAGTCGGCGCTCGTATCTGTTCTGCGCGAACGAAAGCGCCAGGCAGATGATCCAGTAGTACAACGCCGCAGTGCCGTACAGCGCAAAGAACTCAAAGGTCGGTGCGGCCACGTTCTGTGCGGTCCGGAACAGTTCGGTCACGAGGATCGTCGACGCCAGCGACGTGTCCTTCACCAGCGAGATCAACGTGTTCGACAGCGGCGGCACTGCGACGCGGGTGGCCTGCGGCAGGATGATTCGCCTGAGTGCGCCTACGTAATCCAGACCGATCGTCTCCGCGGCCTCCCATTGGCCCTTCGGAATACTCTGAATCGCGGACCGGATGATCTCCGCCGCATAGCCGCCGACATTGAGGGAGAACGCAATCACCGCGGCGGGGAATGCGTCGATCTTCACGC
>JAVRPX010000836.1:0-6341 GCA_032161985.1 Mycobacterium sp. | reverse complement strand
GCATTCGGGCGACACCACCCCAATGACCTGGGTATCCGAGCAGGGCGACATCTTCTTCTGCTATCGCCCGAAGGTGAACGTGCAGCACGTGGATGGCCTCGATGACGTGCAGCGGTTCTACGTCATCCTCAAGCCGGCCGACAAACCGAGATTCCGGCGGATGATCGTCGGTACACCTACGAAACCAAGACCCGCGGCGTGCGGGTGGAACCGGCGGTGCGCCCCGCGGGCGAAGGCGTGTACGCGGTCGTCGACCATGACGGCCATACCCACATCGCCTATGCGCTCGAGTTGCCCGAGATGCCCGGCCCAGTCCAGTCGGCGTTCAAGATCCGGCCGCAGGCCAGCCTCATCGTGACCGTACGCAACCCGGACGCACCGCCCCCGCCCGACCTGCCGCGCGCTGGCCTGCCGCCGTCGCGGCGCCCGGACTACCCGGACGCCCTGGAGAAATTCGGCGGCCGCCGGTTCACCAGGCTGGACCCACCCGACTTTCTCGACTACCCGGGAACCGAGCTCATTCTGATCGGCGCGAGCCCGGACGTCACACGCGAGTTGGGGCTTTCGCTGCCCACGCGAAGGGAGAGCCGACGGTCCGCGGACGTCTTCACCGAGCTGGGCATGGAGCGCGACCTCCACCCGGTGGAACCGCTGCTCACCGGCGAATGGAGGTGACGATGAAGTAGCGGTTTACGAGGCGAGCGGCTTGGTCGGGGTGAAATTCACCGGCATTGCCTCGAGGCCGCTGACGAAATTCGCCGGGCGCAGTGGCAGCTCGTCGTCGGACGCCAGTCGCAAATCCGGCAGCCGCTGCAGCAGTTTCGTCTGCATGATCGACAGCTCGAGTCGCGCGAGCTGATTGCCAAGACAGAAGTGCGTGCCGAAGCCGAACGCAAGGTGGTTGTTCGGGTAGCGGTCGATATGAAATTCATCAGGGCTCTCAAAAACTGCCTCATCGAAGTTGGCCGACTCGAACAATAGGATCATCTTCTCGCCCTCTTTGAGAGCGGTGCCATGAAACTCGGTGTCGGCGGTGATCGTTCGCGCCATGTTCTTCACGGGCGCCGTCCAGCGCAGCATTTCCTCGACCGCGTTCGGCAGCAGCTCTAAGTCGTTGACCAGGCGCTGGTGCTGATCGGGGTGGCGCAGCAGCTGCCGGGTCCCTCCGGACAGCGTGTGGCGAGTGGTCTCGTCGCCGCCGATGAGGAGCAGCAGAACCTCGGTGACGATCTGGTGGTCCTCGAGCTTCGATCCCTCCACCTCCGCGTGCACGAGGACGCTGACCAGATCGTCGGTCGGCTCGGACTTGCGGGCCTCGATCATGCCCGTCATGTACCCGCTGTACGCCGCGAACGCATCCATCGTCACCTGGATATCCGCTTCGGCCGCAGTGCTGCTCAACGAGCTGACAAGGTCGTCGGACCACTTGAGGAACATCTCGCGTTCCTCAGGACGCACCCCGAGCATGTCGCCGATGACCGCCATCGGCAGCGGTGCGGCGATATCCCAGACGAAGTCGCACTCCCCCCGTTCGCACACCGCGTCGATCAATGTGTCGCACAGCGAATTGATCGAGGACTCCAGGTCCTTCACGCGCTTGCGGGTGAAGCCGCTGTTGACGAGCTTGCGCCGCAACAGATGTTGAGGATCGTCCATCTCGATCATCATCTCGACGCCTGGCTGGTCGGGGCGGATGCCGCCCGCGTTGGAGAATAACTCGGGTTGCCGCTCGGCCTCGATCACCGCCTGGTACGTGGCCGCTGCGGCCAAGCCGTTGCGGTCCCGGAAGACCGGTTCGTTCTCGCGCATCCACTTGTAGACGGCCCGCGAGTCGCCTGCGTAGAACGCGCCGTCGGTCAGATCAACGTCCGGTTTCGTGGTCGTCATGTTCAAACCTCTCGCGCATCGCCGAACGACATCTCGACGTTCTCCGCCGAACCCGATATCAATGCACGCTTCGGCAAGCCAAGCGCTGCAAGTTCTTTGGCGTACGGGTGGTCGCCGAGACGCAGCCGCACACCACCCGGCCGATAGCGCACGCCCGTAGGCAAGAACTCACCGATTGTTTCGCGCAACACGCCATCGCGATAGGAATACGTGGCGTTCTCCTGCGTGCGGGAGCCAAGGGCTGACGGGATGGGCAGCCCGGGGCGGAACTCCATGCCAACCGCGAACTGGTCGTCGATGCTGACGTCGAACCCGAACTGCCTGCGCCCCTCTCGAATCGTGAAGTCGGCCATCACCTTCGGGTAGCCCCAGATCGTGGTTCCCGCCTCCAACGTGAACGCCTGGTCGACGGGAAGGTGGTGGATGAAGGCGCTCGCCGATTGCAGGGCGCGCAGTCCGCTCGCACTCGACCCGGACGGGTTGACCATGACGTTGGTGCCGTATTCGAGGTACTGGCCCAGGTCGCCGTCGACGTAGCGCATCAACATCAGGACCACGACCGCGCGCCCGGGCCGATAACGGCAGACCTGAAGTCCGCTGTAGTCGATCATCTGCTGGGCGGCGTCGGCCTTCACCGAGAACATCGCCATGTGCTGCTCGGCCTTGCGGATCTTCACCGGCATCGTGAGCACGGTGCCTGCGATGGTGTGCTGCGAAGCAGTCATCCGGCCAATCTAGAACGCGTTCTAGTTGCGCGTCTATAGCCAGTCAGATCAGGGCGGCGAGCTCGCGGATCTGCTCGGCATTGCGGCCGGTCACGACCATCATCGTGACGCCTGCGGCCTCCCACACCTTGATCTGCTCACGCACGTAGTCCAGGTCGCCGACGATCGCGGAGTCGTCGACGAGCTCGTCGGGGATGATCGTCGCCGCCTCGTCCTTGCGGTCGGTGCGGAACAGCGTGGTCACGCCGTCGACCACCTCCGCGTATCCCATCCGGCGGTAGACGTCGGCGTGGAAGTTGGTGTCCTCGGCGCCCATCCCGCCCATGTACAGCGCGAGGTAGGGCTTCATCGCAGCGAGCGCGGCACTGCGGTCGTCGGTGATGACGATGTTGGCGGTCGCGCAGATCTCGAAGTCCTCGCGGCTGCGGCGGGCACCCGGCCGAGCGAAGCCATCGTCGAGCCACTCGTTATACATGTCGGCCATCCGCGGGGTGTAAAAGATTGGCAGCCAGCCGTCGCAGATCTCGGCGGCCATCGCCACGTTCTTCGGGCCTTCGGCGCCCAGCATGATCGGGATGTCCGCGCGCAGCGGGTGGGTGATCGGCTTGAGCGCCTTGCCAAGCCCGGTGGTGCCCTCGCCAGTCAGCGGTAGCGGGTAGTGCGGCCCGTCGCTGGTCACCGGGGCTTCTCGGGCCCAGACCTGCCGCAGGATGTCGATGTACTCGCGGGTGCGTGCCAGCGGCTTGGGGAACTTCTGGCCGTACCAGCCCTCGACGACCTGCGGCCCCGATACCCCCAACCCCAGGATGTGCCGGCCGCCGGACAGATGATCCAGCGTCAGCGCAGCCATCGCGCACGCGGTAGGCGTCCGCGCCGACAGCTGGACCACCGACGTGCCCAGCCGCATCCGGCTGGTCGACGCCCCCCACCAGGCCAGCGGGGTATAGGCGTCCGACCCCCACGCCTCGGCGGTGAACACGGTGTCGAAGCCGGCGTCCTCGGCCGCGGCCACCAGTTCCGGCGCGTTCTCCGGCGGCTGCGCGCCCCAATAACCCAGCTGAAGTCCCAGCTTCATTAGCGCGCCTCTCGACCCGTGGTTGAATCCATTCTTAGAACCTGTTCTACTCGATGCCGTGACCACCAGCCAAAGCAGCCCGGTGCAGATCGACCCGCATGAGCCGCCACTTTCAGCTCCGCTGAGGCTCTCCTTCGACTACACCCGTTCAGTCGGACCGCTCCTTAGCCAGTTCTTCACCGCCCTGCGCGAGCGGCGCATCGTCGGCGTGCGCGGTTCCGACGGGCGAGTGCATGTGCCGCCGGCCGAGTTCGACCCCGTCACCTATGAGCGATTGACCGAGATCGTACCGGTGGCCAGCGTCGGAACCGTGGTGTCGTGGACCTGGCAGCCGGCCCCGCTGGAGGGGCAGCCGCTGGACCGTCCGTTCGCATGGGCGCTGATCAAGCTCGACGGCGCAGACACCCCGCTCCTGCACGCGGTGGATGCGGGCTCCTCTGCGGAGATAAGCACGGGCACCCGGGTGCACGCGCACTGGGTCGACGAAACCGTCGGCGCGATCACTGACATCGCCTACTTCAGCCTCGGCGATCAAGCCGAACCGGTATCGGACACAACGGACGACCGTGATCCGGTGACCGTGCAGGTGACACCATCGGCGATCGAGATTCAGCACACCGCTTCCCTACCCGAGAGTGCGTACCTGCGGGCGTTGCAGCAGGGCAAGCTCCTCGGCGGGCGCACCGGTAAGGGCGGGAAGGTCTACTTCCCCGCGCGGGAGGCCGATCCCGCGACCGGCCAGCAGCTCGACGACTTCCTCGAGTTGCCGGACAAGGGCACCGTGACGACGTTCGCGGTCATCAATATCCCGTTCGCAGGCCAGCGCATCAAGCCGCCCTACGTCGCGGCCTACGTTCTGCTCGACGGTGCCGACATCGCGTTCCTGCACCTGATCCAGGAGATCGACGCCGCCGACGTCCGGATGGGTATGCGAGTGGAGGCGGTGTGGAAACCCCGCGAAGAGTGGGGTCTGGCCATCGACAACATCGAATACTTCCGGCCCACCGGCGAACCGGACGCCGACTACAACACCTACAAGCACCACCTGTAAAGGCCTGGAATGACTGACATCGCTGTTGTCGGGTTCGCCCACGCACCCCATGTACGACGCACCGAGGGCACCACGAATGGCGTCGAGATGCTGATGCCCTGCTTCGCCGAACTCTACGAAGAGCTGGGCCTCAAGCAGACCGACATCGGCTTCTGGTGCTCAGGCTCGTCGGATTACCTTGCCGGCCGCGCCTTTTCCTTCATCTCCGCGATCGACTCGATCGGCGCCGTGCCGCCGATCAACGAGTCGCACGTCGAGATGGACGCGGCATGGGCGCTCTACGAGGCCTACATCAAGCTGCTGACCGGCGAGATCGACACCGCGCTTGTCTACGGGTTCGGCAAGTCGTCGGCGGGCACACTGCGCAGAGTGCTCGCCATGCAAACCGACCCGTATTCCGTTGCGCCGCTGTGGCCGGACTCGGTGTCGATAGCCGGGCTGCAGGCGCGGTTCGGCCTTGACGCCGGCAAGTGGACAGCCGAGCAGATGGCCCAGGTGGCGCTGGACTCGTTCGCGGTCGCCGAGCGGACGGACTCGGAGAAACCGGCGAAGAGCATCGACGAACTGCTGGCCCGCCCCTATTTCGCCGATCCGCTGCGCCGCCACGACATCGCCCCGATCACCGACGGTGCCTCCGCGATCGTGCTGGCCGCAGGCGATAAGGCCCGCGAACTCCGCGAGAACCCGGCGTGGGTAACGGGTTTCGAACACCGCATCGAAACCCCGGTGCTCGGTGCGCGGGACCTGACGACCTCGCCGTCGACGGCGGCGTCGGCCGAGGCGGCAACCGGCGGTGACGTCGGCTCGATCGACGTGGCCGAGATCTACGCGCCATTCACCCACCAACAGTTGATCCTGAAAGAGGCCATCGGGCTGAACGGGTCGACGAAGGTGAATCCGTCCGGCGGGGCACTTGCGGCCAATCCGATGTTCTCGACCGGGCTTGAGCGCATCGGCTTCGCCGCGCAGCACATCTTCAACGGCTCGGCGCAGCGGGTGTTGGCACACGCAACCAGCGGCCCTGCGCTGCAACAGAATCTCGTCGCCGTTCTGGAAGGGAAATAATCATGGCGGGCCAGCTGGCCGCGGTGCTGGGCACCGGACAGACGAAGTACGTCGCCAAGCGCCAGGACGTGTCGATGAACGGGCTGGTGCGCGAGGCCATCGATAAGGCGCTGGCCGACTCTGGTTCGACGATGGACGACATCGACGCCGTGGTGGTCGGCAAGGCGCCCGACTTCTTCGAGGGCGTGATGATGCCCGAGCTGTTCATGGCTGACGCGGTCGGTGCGACAGGTAAGCCGCTGATCCGGGTGCACACCGCCGGTTCGGTGGGCGGGTCAACCGCTGTCGTGGCCGCCAGCCTGGTGCAATCCGGCAAGTACCGCCGGGTGCTGGCGATGGCGTGGGAGAAGCAGTCGGAGTCCAATGCCATGTGGGCGTTGAGCATTCCGGTGCCGTTCACGAAGCCGGTGGGTGCCGGTGCCGGGGGCTATTTCGCGCCACACGTGCGGGCCTACATCCGGCGCTCGGGTGCACCCGAGCACATCGGCGCCATGGTCGCGGTCAAGGACCGGCTCAACGGCGCCCGTAATCCGTTGGC
>JAVRPX010000835.1:0-10778 GCA_032161985.1 Mycobacterium sp. | reverse complement strand
TCACCCGACGCTGTCGCACGGCGAATCGGTGCTGCCGATCGACTCGCGCTACGACAAGGCCAACAGCTGGCACACCGACGTGACGTTCGTCGACCGCATCCCGAAAGCGTCTCTGCTGCGCGCTGTTTCGCTGCCGGCGTACGGCGGCACCACCGCATGGGCCTCGACCGAGGCGGCCTATGAGCAGCTGCCCGCACCCCTGCGCGCGCTCACCGAGAATCTGTGGGCGGTGCATACCAACACTTACGACTACGCGGCTGACTATGACGGCCGGCACGACGAACTCACCGACACGGTGCGGGAATACCGCCGGGAATTCGTGCGCGAGTATTACGAGACCGAGCATCCGGTGGTGCGGGTGCACCCCGAAACCGGCAAGCGCTTGCTGCTGCTCGGCCACTTCATCAAACAGTTCGTCGGATTCGGCCCGGCCGAGTCGGCGACGCTGTTCGGTCTGCTGCAGGCCCGAGTCACCAAGCTGGAGAATACTATTCGCTGGAACTGGCAGGCAGGCGATCTGGCGATCTGGGACAATCGCGCTACCCAGCACTACGCCATCGCGGACTACGACGACCAGTACCGGCGGCTCAGCCGCGTCACGCTGGCCGGGGACATCCCTGTCGATGTCCACGGCCAGCGCAGTCGCGCGGTCGTCGGTGACGCCTCGGGGTATTCGGATGTCGTCAGTCCCATCGCGCTGGCGAGTTGACTACAGCCGATCCATTTCGCGCGACATGAGCGCGTTGTCCAGCCAGACGTGCCGCTTCGGGTAATGCTGTCGCGCGGCCCGCTTTTCAGACTCCGCGAAGAACATCGTCCGCAACGCTGCGCCGACTGCATGGACGGTGTCGCTCCACCGGCGGGTTTGCGCCGGAGGTAGCGCCACCGCCGCCGCCGTGCTGAAGAGCACCTGCTGCTCGGTGATCAGCGCCTGCGTCTCGGTCGAGCTTGTCACCGAGGCGACCGGCGATGTCTCGCGGCTGTCCTCGCGCTCGGGGCTATGTGTCGTTGCCATGTTGGTCATTTGAGTTGCTCCCACTGTGTGTTCCGTGGGTCCGGATGACCCGGATCCCCCATGGATGAAAAATTAACGCCGCTGCAGGCCCATCTCACGCGTAGACGACTACCTGTTTTTTTGGTTAATACCTGCGGCCATACGCGGATGCCGGCCCGAGTACTTGTGACACGGGCCGGCATCGGCGTTGACGTGGGGATTGTGTGAGATGCTCCACTGATGGCCGGCCTCCGCAAGGGCGCTACGCCCATCCCAGCAACGTTCGGCTGGTTTCCACGCACCGCTCAGAGCCTCAACATCTCCCGCGACATCCGGGAGTCCTCGAGGTATTCGTTGCGCGCCGGGTAGTGGCGTCGCTTTGGCTCGGCCTCGTCGCTGGACGTCACGAATGCCGCCTTCACGCTTGCTCCGATAGCGCGCACGGCCTCGGTCCAGCGTCGACTGGTCCTCGTCGGCTGCAACGGCACTGCCGCAGCGGTGGCGAACAGCACCTGTTGTTCGGTGATCAAGACGGGCGTGCGAGGCGACGTCTCGGCAGGCTGCTCGATCGTGTTCGGTGAAGCGTCGAATGGCGTTAGTAATTCAGTCATTTCGGTCTCTCCCCTTGTTTGGTTGTGACTCCGGCCCAGTGGACCGGCTGTTGGATGAGATGAATTTACGGTTGGCAGTTAGCGTTCCTCACGCGTAGCGAACTACCTGTGTTATCTGGACCACTACGCGCATGTGTTGATTTGGCAAACTAATACTTGCGCTGTTTACTGGTATGCAAACGCATTCAGCAACTGCTGAGCGACGCCTGGTCGCCCGGTGTGCAGTCGCGCCGTACCGTTGTCTTGTGGTCAGACCCCGCGATCGCGACGCCTGCCCGGGTGCATTGCAGTTGCACCAGGCGGCAGACGGCGCTCTGGCGCGAGTGCGGTTGCCTGGCGGCATGATTTCGGCCGGACAGTTGGAGGCACTTGCCCACGCCGCGACGCAGTTCGGATCCCCGGCAATGGAACTCACGTCACGCGGCAACGTCCAATTGCGGGCCATCACCGACACGGCGGCGGTCGCCGAAATGGTCGCGGCGGCCGGCCTGTTGCCGTCGCAGACTCATGAGCGGGTGCGCAACATCGTCGCGTCGCCGCTGTCCGGCCGCGTCGGAGGGACAACCGATATCCGCGGACTGGTCACCGAATTGGACGACGCGATTCAGTCCGAGCCCGCGTTGGCCGAGCTGCCAGGCAGATTCATGTTCGGTGTCGACGACGGCCGCGCCGACATCTCGGGGCTCGCCGCCGATGTTGGCGCACACTTTCTCGACGAGACGACAGCCGCCCTCCTGCTGGCGGGCCGCGATACCGGCGTACGGCTGACGAGGCCCGACGTCGTGCCCGCGCTCATCGCGATCGCGACACGGTTCGCCGCCACCCACGGAAAGGCTTGGCGGATAGCCGAACTGGCTGACTGTGCACCACTGCTGGAACTCTTCACTCCCAGCGTTGCGCCAGGGGCGACGTGGCCGCCGGTCGTCCGGCCACCTGTCGGCTGGTTGCCGCAAGCCGACGGACGCGTGGTGCTGGGAGCCGCGGTGCCGCTGGGCGTGCTGCAGGCCAGGGTCGCCGAGTACCTCGCGGCGATCGGCGCACCGCTGGTGATCACGCCGTGGCGCTCGGTTCTGGTGTGCGACCTCGACGAGGGCGTCGCCGATGTGTCGCTGCGTGTGCTGCCACCAATGGGGTTGGTGTTTGACGAGAACTCGCCGTGGCTGGCGGTCAGCGCGTGTACCGGCAGGCCCGGCTGCGAACATTCGGCCGCCGACGTTCGCGCGGATGCTGCAGCGGCGCTCGACGAGCCCGCCGATGGGCACCGGCACTTCGTCGGCTGCGAACGGGCGTGTGGCAGCCCACCCGCCGGTGAGGTGCTGGTGGCAACCGGAGACGGATACCGGCTGCGTGCGCCGCACCCGTAGGGTGATCGGGTGCTCGACTACATCCGCGACGCGGCCGAGATCTATCGGCAGTCGTTCGCGACGATCCGCGCCGAGGCGGACCTGTCGCGGTTCCCGGACGACGTCGCCCGGGTGGTGGTCCGGCTGATCCACACATGCGGGCAAGTCGACGTTGCCGGACACGTCGCCTTCAGCGATGACGTCGTCGGCAAGACCCACGCCGCACTCGTCGCAGGCGCGCCGGTGTTGTGCGATTCGTCGATGGTGGCCGCTGGCATCACCAAGTCCCGGCTGCCTGCCGACAACGAGGTGGTGCCGCTGGTCGCCGACACCAGAGCGGCCGATCTGGCCGAACGCACCGGCACGACGCGATCGGCTGCCGCGATGGACCTGTGGGCGGATCGGCTCGGTGGCGCCGTGGTGGCCATCGGCAACGCACCCACCGCGTTGTTCCGGCTGCTGGAGCTCGTCGACGACGGCGCCCCGACCCCGGCCGCGGTGCTGGGCGGCCCCGTCGGGTTCGTCGGCTCGGCGCAATCGAAACAGGAGCTGATCGACCGGCCCCGCGGCATGGCGTATCTAGTGGTTCAGGGTCGCCGCGGTGGCAGCGCGATGGCCGCCGCCGCCGTCAACGCGATCGCGAGCGAGCGGGAATGAGCAGGGGCACGCTCTGGGGTGTCGGGCTCGGGCCCGGCGACCCCGAGTTGGTCACGGTCAAGGCGGCCAGGGTGATTGCCGAGGCCGACGTGGTCGCCTACCACAGCGCCCGGCACGGCCGCAGCATCGCGCGGGGGATCGCCGAACCCTACCTTCGGCCCGGTCAGATCGAGGAGCACCTGGTCTACCCGGTGACCACCGAGACCACCGACCGTCCCGGCGGATACGCCGGCGCGATGGAGGACTTCTACCGCGAGTCCGCCGACCGCATCGCCGCGCACCTTGACGCAGGCCGCAACGTGGCGCTGCTGGCGGAGGGCGATCCGCTGTTCTACAGCTCCTACATGCACATGCACACACGGCTGACGCAACGGTTCGACGCCGTCATCGTGCCGGGTGTGACGTCGGTGAGTGCGGCTTCGGCGGCGACCGGCACCCCGCTGGTCCAGGGTGACGAGGTGCTGACGATCCTGCCCGGCACGCTGCCCGTCGCGGAGCTCAAACGCAGGCTCGCCGACACTGACGCTGCGGTGGTACTCAAGTTGGGTCGCTCGTATCCTGCTGTGCGAGAGGCTCTTTCGTCGGCCGGGCGACTGGACGAAACGTTCTATGTCGAGCGGGCCAGCACATCGCGTGAGCGCGTGATGGCTGCGGGTGAGGTCGACGACGCCAGCGTGCCGTACTTCTCGCTGGCGATGCTCCCCGGCGCCGCACGGCGGGACGCGGCCACCGGCAGCGTCGCGGTGGTGGGTCTGGGGCCCGGCGACCCCGATTGGATGACCCCCCAGAGCCGCCGCGAGCTTGCCGCTGCCACCGACCTCATCGGATACGGTCCCTACCTCGACCGCGTCGGAACTCGCGACGGTCAGCGCCGCCACCCCAGCGACAACACCGACGAGCCCGCGCGTGCCCGGCTCGCATGCACGCTGGCCGAACAAGGGCGCGCGGTCGCGGTGGTGTCATCCGGTGATCCGGGCGTGTTCGCCATGGCGACGGCCGTGTTGGAGGAGGCCAAGCAATGGCCGGGCGTGCAGGTGCGGGTGATCCCGGCGATGACCGCCGCGCAGGCCGTCGCCAGCCGGGTCGGCGCCCCGCTGGGCCACGACTATGCGGTCATCTCGCTATCCGATCGGCTCAAGCCGTGGGACGTCATCGAACAGCGGCTCACTGCCGCGGCCCAGGCCGACCTGGTGCTGGCGATCTACAACCCAGCATCAAAGAGCCGCACCTGGCAGGTCGGCGCGATGCGGGATCTGCTGCTGGCCCATCGCGACCCCGGTACCCCGGTGGTGATCGGCCGCGACGTGTCGGGGCCTCGGGAAGACGTGAAGGTGGTCAGGCTCGCGGAACTTGACCCCGCCGATGTCGACATGCGCTGCCTTCTGATCATCGGGTCGTCGCAGACGCAGTGGTACGACGATCGTGTCTTCACGCCGCGCCGATACCCGACCTAGGATCTGACCTTCATGCAGACCATTCCACGCGGGCCGTCCGATGTAACGCCGGCATGGCTTGGTTCGGTGGTGGGCGCCGACGTCCACGAGGTCGACGTCACGCCGATCGGGACGGGTCAGACCGGCGCGACCTACCGGGTTTCGGCGACGTATGTGACGGACCGCGACCTGCCGGGAACGTTTGCGATCAAGCTGCCCGCCCAGGACGACACGGTCCGGGAACGCGTCGCGCTGGGCTACCGCTCCGAGGTCGAGTTCTACACCGACGTCGCCGAGAAGGTGCGCATCCCGGTGCCGGGCTGCTTCTTCAGCGACATCACTGACAGCGGCATGGATTTCGTGTTGGTGCTCGCCGACATGGCACCCGCCGTGCAGGGCGATCAGATCGCCGGCTGCACGGCGCAGGAAGCCCAACTGGCGGTGGAGGCGCTGGCCGGACTGCACGGTCCGAGCTGGTGCGATCCGGTTTGGCTTGGGCTGTCCGCCATCTCCATGCCCAAACCGGGCGACGAAGCGGCGGCCAAGGGCCTCGGGGACGTGTCGGTGATGGCCGCCGACATCACGATCGACAAACTCGGCGCGCGCATCAGCGCCGAAGACCGGGAAACTCTCACAGCAGCAATGGGGTTGGTAACACCGTGGCTGATGGCCGAACCGAACCAATACAGCCTGATGCACGGCGACTACCGGCTTGACAACATGCTGTTCGACCCGGATCGGACGCGCGTCACGGTGGTCGATTGGCAGACCATGGGGGTCGGGCTGCCCGCACGCGACCTTGCCTATTTCACCGCGACCAGTCTGCTGCCCGAGGTGCGATCTGAGATCGAGGAAGACCTGGTCGGCCGGTATCACGAGGCCCTATTGGGTTACGGTGTAACGGATTACGACGCCGATACGTGTTGGCGCGACTACCGTCTCGGCGTGATCCAGGCGCCGTTGATCACCGGACTGGGCTTCGCCTTCGCCGCATCCACCGAACGCGGAGACGAGATGATTTTGGCGATGCTTCACCGTGGCTGCCGGGCGATCCGCGAGCTGGATACGCTCGACCTGATCAACAGCTACCCGTCGATCTGACCCAGGCCGCCGCGTCGTCGACGGTGCTCACTGTCGCCACCCCGTCGGGCAGCGGTGGTCGGTCCACCATCACCACCGCAACGCCGAGCGCCGTCGCGGCATCCAGTTTGGGCCGGGTCATCTGCCCGCCGCTGTTCTTGGTCACCAACACGTCGATGTGGTGGTCGCGCAGCAAGGCCAGTTCGCCTTCGTAGTGATATGGCCCTCGCGACAACACGAGTTGGTGGTGGCGAGGCAAGGTGGCCGGGTCCGGTGCGGTGACCGCCCGGATCAGAAACCACGCGTCGACGTCAGCGAAAGCTGCGGTGCCGGATCGTCCGGTGGTCAGAAACACCCGCGAATACCGCTCGGCAACAACGGTTTTTGCTGCTTCCGCGTCGGAGCCCACGCCGATCGCATCACCGCGAGGCCAGGCGGGGCGGGCCAGCACCAGGTAGGGCAGATCCAGTTCGTCGCATACGGCCGCGGCGTGGGCGGTGACGGTGGCGGCGTAGGGATGAGTGGCATCGACAACCGAGTCGACCTTCGAATCAACCAGCCACCGCCGCATCCCCTCGACGCCGCCGAAGCCGCCGATGCGTACCTCGCCCACCGGCAGCACGGGATCAGGCACACGGCCCGCCAGCGAGCTGATCACCTCGACGTCCGCGTCCAAACGTGCTGCAAGCGCGCGTCCTTCCGACGTGCCGCCCAGTAGCAATACCCGCATCAATGCTCCCGTTGTCCTTCATGCTCCTCTCGTCCGCCCCCCTGCCGCACCCGCGCGGACGAGTACAGGTAGCTGTCGGAAAAGCCGTCGGCGGCAAGCACATCCCCGACCACGATGACCGCGGTGCGGGTAACGCCTGCGGCCTTCGTCTCCTCGGCGAGCTCGGACAGCGTGCATCGCACTACAGTCTGCTGTGGCCAGCTGGCGAATGCCACCACGGCGCACGGGGTTTCCGGCTTGTAACCGCCAGCCAGCAGTTGTGGCACGATCGCGTCGATCTGCGCGGCGGCCAGATGCAGCACGAGCGTCGAGCCGGGAGCCGAGAGCGTCTGGAGGTCCTCCCCCGGTGGCATAGCGCTTGACAGCGTCGCCACTCGCGTCAACGTCACCGTCTGCGCGACCCCGGGCACGGTGAGTTCGCGGCCCAGAACGGCTGCAGCGGCGGCGAACGCCGGTACGCCGGGCACGATCTCGTAGTCGATGCCGAGCGCGTCAAGCCGTCGGCATTGTTCAGCGAGCGCGCTGTAGATCGACGGGTCACCGGAGTGCAGTCGCGCCACGTCGAGGCCCGCCGCATGGGCGTCAGCCAACGCGGTGATGATCTGGTCGAGGTTCAGCGGGCCGGTGTCGATCACCCGCGCATCCGGCGGGCACAGCGCGAGCAGGTCCTCGGGCATGATCGAACCTGCGTACAGGCAGACGGGGCAGCTGCTGAGCAACCGCTGACCGCGCACGGTGATGAGATCGGCGGCGCCGGGCCCAGCCCCGATGAAGTAGACGGTCATCGCGTGGTCACCGACCACTGTGTGACGGGCATCGCGGGTCGCCAGCCGGTGAACGCGCCGACCGGCTCTCCGCTGTAGTGCTGGAACCGTCGGAGCTCCCCGCCCACACGGGAATACCACTGCACGAGAACGGCTTCAGACTCCGCGGTGACGGCGTTGGCCACCAGTCGGCCGCCTGCCGGGAGCCGTTCATAGCAGGCCTCCAGCAGCCCGGGTTGGGTAAGGCCGCCGCCGATGAAGATCGCCGCAGGCTGCGGCGCGCCGTCGAACGCTTGCGGTGCGTCACCACGCACATCGATCGTCGCGCCGAAGGCCACAGTGTTCGCGGCGATCCGCTTGCGGCGCTGCTCGTCACGTTCGAACGCCACTGCCCGGCAACGCGATCCGCTGCGGCACCACTCGATCGCGATGCTGCCCGATCCAGAGCCGACGTCCCACAGCAGCTCACCCGCCCGGGGTGCCAGCGTTGCGAGGGTGACCGCCCGCATCGACTGTTTGGTGATCTGACCGTCGTGGGCGAACGCATCGTCGGGCAGCACCGACAACCGGGAGTCGTCGGGCAGGTAGCGCACCGCCACGACGTTGAGGTCGTCGACGTCATCAGGCGGATTGGCCGCCCACTCGCGCGCTGTGGCGTCGCGACGGCGCTCGGCCGGGCCGCCGAGCTGTTCGAGCACCGTCAGTTCGGAGTCGCCGCGACCGCCTCCGGCGAGCAACCGGGCCAGCGTCGCCGGACCGTCGCCGTCGCGGCAGAGGACGACGGCCTGTCCACCGCGCCGTACCGCTGTGTGCGGTTCCCCCGTCATCAGGCTGATCACTTCGGTGTCCTGAACCGCCCAGCCAAGCCGCGCGCATGCCAGGGTCACCGATGACACGTGCGGCAACACCGTGACCCGGTCCGCGCCGATCATCCGGATCAGTAGCCGACCGACGCCGTGCAGCATCGGGTCGCCGCTGGCGAGGACGTGCACGTCACCGTCGACGTCGCGCAGGGTATCCAGCGCGTCCGCCATCGGCGCCGGCCACGCCCTGCGCTCCGCCTTGACGGTGTCGTCCAGCAGTCCGAGCTGACGGCGCGAGCCGTAAACGGCGGTCGCCCTGCGTAACTCGGCCAGCGACGGTGCCGCCAGCCCGGGCATCCCGTCGGCGCCGATCCCGATCACCACGATCATCTGTGACCTCGGCTCTTCGCGCGAGCGCTCATCGCGGCATCCTCCGCCACACGAACTGCGGCAGCATTCGCATCGCGCCAAACATCGGCTGCAGCGCCCAGGGCACCCACACCGTGCGTCGTCGCTTGGCCAATGCACGCACCGCCGCCGCCGCGACCTGGTCCGGAGTGCTCGACAACGGTGCAGGCGTCATGCCCTCCGTCATACGCCCGATCACGAACCCCGGTCGCACGACCAGCAGATCAACTCCCGACCCATGCAGGGCGTCGGCGAGGCCGCTGCAGAAGCCGTCCAGCCCGGCCTTGGCCGACCCGTACACGTAATTGGCGCGGCGCACCCGAACCCCGGCCACCGACGAGAACACCACGATCGATCCGGAGCCCGCCGACCGCATGGTGTTGGCCAGCACCGTCAGCAGGCTGACCTGGGCGACGAAGTCCGTGTGCACGATGGCCGCCGCGTGCCCAGGATCCTTCTCCGCGCGCGACTGGTCGCCCAAAATGCCGAACGCCAACACCGCGGTACGGATCGGGCCGTGCTCGGCGACGATCGATTCGACCAGTGGTGCATGGGACGCAAGGTCGTCGGCGTCGAATTCGCGTAGGTGCACAGCGGTGGCCCCGGCCGCCCGCACCGCCGCGGCTGCGTCGTCGAGCTTGTCGGCGCGACGTGCGACCAGCAACACCGTCGCGCCCGGCGCCAGCCGCGTGGCCAGCTCCAGCCCGATCTCGCTGCGACCACCGAAAATCACGATCGACCCAGCGTCCGTGTCCTTCACGGTTGCGATTATGTCCTGCGCTACCGTGAGGCTTGATGGCGAAGGCAACCACCAGGCTGACCAACGACGCGATGGCGTTTCTCACCGAACGGCATTTGGCCATGTTGACGACACTGCGCGCGGACAATTCCCCGCATGTGGTGGCGGTCGGTTTCACCTTCGATCCCAAGACACACATCGCCAGGGTGATCACCACTGGCGGCTCTCAGAAGGCCGTGAACGCGGACGAACGCGGTGTCGCCGTGCTCAGCCAGGTCGACGGCGCCCGGTGGCTGTCGCTGGAGGGCAAGGCCAGCGTCAACACCGAGACCGAGGCGGTGCGCGACGCAGAACTGCGCTACGCCCAGCGCTACCGCACGCCGCGGGTCAACCCCAAGCGCGTGGTGATCGAGGTCCGCGTCGAGCGGGTTCTCGGCTCGTCCGACCTGCTCGACCGCGCCGAGGATTAGCCCGCCGCGTCAGGGCCTGCGGGCACTACGACCAACTCGTGCGGCTGGTTGTTGACCGGTAGCGCGCCGTCGGCGGTGACGATGACGATGTCCTCGATGCGCGCACCCCACAAGCCGGGAAAGTAGATGCCGGGCTCGACGGAGAACGCCATGCCCTCCTCGAGCGGAAGTGCGTTGCCCGCCACGATGTAGGGCTCTTCGTGGACCGACAGCCCGATGCCGTGGCCGGTGCGATGCACGAACGCGTCCGCCAAGCCTTCGGCGGCGAGTACGTCCCGCGCGACGCCGTCGACCTGTTCCGCGGTCACCCCAGGGCGCACCGCATCGACGGCGGCCTGCTGGGCGCGCTGCAGCACCGCATAGCGCCGGGCCACTTCGGGATCGGGCTCGCCGATGCTGTAGGTGCGTGTGGAGTCGGAGTTGTAGCCCGGTTCGTAGGGGCCACCGATGTCGACCACGACGATGTCGCCGGCGCGCAGTTCGCGGTCCGAGCACTCGTGGTGCGGGTCGGCGCCGTGCGGCCCTGAGCCGACGATGATGAATGCCACCTCCGAATGTCCTTCTGCGACAATCGCTTCGGCGATATCGGCGGCGACGTCTGCCTCGGTTCTGCCGGGCACCAGAAGCTCCGGCACCCGGGCGTGCACGCGGTCGATCGCGGCACCGGCCTTGCGGAGGGCGTCGATCTCGGCGGCGTCCTTGATCATTCGCAGCCGCCGCAACACATCGGTGGCCAGCACCGGGAC
>JAVRPX010000834.1:0-2837 GCA_032161985.1 Mycobacterium sp. | reverse complement strand
CCTACGTGGCGGCCGGCTCCAGCTTCATCATGTTCGCGATTGGCGCCATCGTCCCGCTCATCCCGTATCTGCTCGGCTTCCAATCCCTGTGGTTGGGTCTGCTGTGTGGCGGCGTCGGCCTGTTCATCGCCGGGGGAGTGGCGGCGCGCTTTACCAGGAAGCCGCTGTGGTTTGCGTCCTTGCGCCAGTTGCTGTTCGGGACGGTCGCGATCGCCGCCACCTATGTCGTCGGCCACCTCGTCGGAGCCGTCGTCTGACGGGTCAGCTGTCGCTGCCGACGGTGATCGCCGTCGCCTGCTCCGTGATCTCGTCGAGCTCGGACTCCTCGACGTCCAAGCCGACCAGATGCGACCGGGTGGCGAAAAGTACACCCGCGCCCAGCAGCACGGCGCCGGCGCCAACCCAGAACGGCAGATGCACGCTGATCTCCTCGCCGAGCACGCCGGCCAGCCACGGGGCCAGTGCTGCGCCGGAGAACCGCACGAAGCTGTAGGCCGCCGAGGCAACGCCGCGTTCGACGGGCGCAGCCTTCATCACCGTCTCGGTGATCAACGTGTTGTTGATGCCGATGAACAGACCCGCGACAACCACACACGTCGCCAGCACCGCTTTGTGATCGGTGCCGACGGCCATCACCGCCAACGTCGCCGTCATCGCCAAGAGATTGACGATCAGCGTCGGCACGGTGCCGAACCGCCGCTGCAGCCGCGGCGCGACGACCACCGATGTGAAGGCCAGCGCCAACCCCCAGCCGAAGAAGATCAGCCCGATCTGGTGGGCGCTCATGTTCAGCGGGAACGGTGTGAACGCCAACAGGGTGAAGAAGCCAAAGTTGTACAGCAGCGCGGTGATTGCGACGCCGAGCAGACCGCGGTGGCGCAGCGCGCGGAAGGGGTCGGCCAGTGTGGTGGCGCGCTCGGCGCGCGGTGTGGACGGCAACAGGAACGTGGTGACGATGAGTGCGACGGTCATCAGTACTGACACCCCGAAGAAAGGTCCCCGCCATGAGATCGATCCGAGGACGCCGCCGACGAGCGGGCCGACCGCGATGCCAAGGCCCAGCGCCGCCTCGTAGAGGATGATCGCCTGGGCCACCGATCCACGTGCCGAGCCGACGATGGTGGCCAACGCGGTGGCGATGAACAATGCGTTGCCCAGGCCCCAGAGTGCCCGCCAGCCAACGATTTCGGCCACGGTGTCGGACATGCCGGCCAGGCCCGCGCCGGCGATGATGACCAGCAGGCCGAGCAGCAGCGTGCGTTTGGGGCCAATGCGGCTGGCCACCACACCGGTGATGAGCATCGCCACGCCCATCACCGCCATATAGCTGGTGAACAACAGCGACACCTGCGAGGGAGACGCGTTGAGGTTGTCGGCGATCGGCTTGAGAATCGGATCGACCAGACCGATGCCCATGAACGCGACGACACATGCGAAAGCAACGGCCCAAACGGCCTTGGGTTGGCGCCACATACGGTGCGGCTACTCCTGTTCTGTTGTCACTTGGTGGGGGTGGGGGCGGCCGCATCCTCGAGAAGTCGACGCAGCACAAGCACGGCGTCGCTGAGCGTTTGCCGGTCCGCGGCGTCAAGCCGCTCCAAGTACGGGTCGATGGCCGCGCCGCGGTCGACACGCACTTGCCTCAGGGTGTCGACGCCTTTCGGCGTGATGCGGATCAGCACCGCCCGCGCATCTTCGGGGTCGACGGTGCGCGATGCCAGGCCCGCGTCCTCCAGCCGGCGGACCTGGGTGGTCATCGTCGGCTGCGAGCTGTGGTCGAGCGCTGCCAGGTCGGATATCCGGGCCTCACCTTGATCCTCGATCGTGGACAGCAGCCGCGCTTGGGCAAAACCCAGCGGAATGCGGACGCGTTGCGTGGCCAGTCGATTGATCCGGGCCACCACGGCAAGCAGATCGGCTCCGAGCGTCGCGGTCATGCCTCAATGATTACATAGGTTTACTATGCATTCAAACGCACGCGGCCGTGTCGGCGGTCACAGCGTGCTGGCGAGGGCTTTACGTGGGGCCTGGCAGAATCGTGCAATGACCGCGACCGAGCCGAGCCCCCCTCGACGGGCCGGCTCGCTTCAACCGGTCGAGCTCGCACAAGCCTCAGTGATGGCGGCGCTGTGCGCGGCCACCGCGATCATCGCCGTCGTCGTTCCATTCGCCGCAGGCGTGTCGTTGCTCGGCACCGTGCCGATGGGACTGCTCGCCTACCGCTATCGGCTTCGAGTGCTGATCGCCGCGACCGTCGCCGGCGCCGTCATCGCATTTCTGATCGCGGGCATGGGCGGATTCATGACCGTAGTCAACTGCGCCTATATCGGCGGGCTGACCGGCATCGTCAAGCGCAGAGGCCGCGGCCTTCCGACGGTCTTTGGTGCGGCGCTGGTCGCAGGCGCCCTGTTCGGCTTCGCCACGGTGGCGGCGCTGGCCATCCTGTCCCGGTTGCGCAATCTGACCTTCGATTCCGTGACCGCCAACATCAACGGCCTCGCCGCGGTGATCGCCCGCATCCCCGACATGGAGCCCTTCGCCGAGCGGCTGAAGCGCGACTTCGCGACCATGCTGGATTACTGGCCTTACCTGTTCTTCGGCTCGTCGGTGCTGTCGATCGTGATGGTCACCTTCATCGGCTGGTGGGCGCTGTCGCGGGTGATGCGCAGGCTGCTCGGCGTTCCCGACGTGCACAAGCTGCAGTCGTCGACCGACACAGGTCCGATCGGCCCGGTACCGGCCCGGCTGCACGACGTGCGATTCCGCTACCCCAAGGCCGACCACGACGCCCTCGGCCCAGTGTCGCTGGACGTGGAACTCGGTGAGCACCTCGCCGT
>JAVRPX010000833.1:0-3428 GCA_032161985.1 Mycobacterium sp. | reverse complement strand
GGACGGGTCGAAGGTGACGGCGGCGAACTCGTTGACCCCTGCCGCGGCCAGTTCGTCGAGGCGATCGGACACCGTATTTTCGTCGCCGATGATCGCGGCGTCCTCGGGTCCGGAGAACCCCTCCCTGTCGAGCATCGCGCGGTACGACGGCAGCTGCCCGTAGATCGCGAACTCCTCGGCGGCCCTGGCGCGCGCGGCCGCGACATCGTCGGTGACACTCACCGGCAGCGAGGCAGCGACCCGCACCGCGGTCTCGGGGCGGCCGGCCTCGGCGGCGGCCTCACGCAGCGTCGGGCCGACGTGTTCGGCGAGCGTCTTGGGTCCGGTCATCCACGTCAGGGTTCCCGCGGTGCGCCGGCCCGCCAGCCGCAGCATCTGCGGGCCGAGCGCGGCGATGTACACCTCGGGCGTCGGCGCTCCGGGAATCTGCAGCGACCCGCGCGTGGTCACGGTCTCCCCGACCGCCTCTGCGGGCTGCCCGGCCAGAAGGGGCAGCAGGCCGTCGAGGTACTCGCGCATCCGGCGCACCGGTTTCTCGTACGAGATGCCCCACATCTGTTCGGTCACCATCCGGTGGCTCATGCCGATGCCGAGGGTGAACCTGCCGCCTGCGATGGCGTTGAGCGTCAGCGCCCGCTGAGCCAGCTGCATCGGATGCTGTACCTGGATCGGCAGCACACCGGACCCGACCTCGATTGTGTCGACCTCGTGAAAGGCGACGGCAAGGATGGTCAGCAGATCCGGATCGTAGGGCAGCTGTGCCATCCAGACCCTGCGGAAGCCCTCGTCGCGCAGCATAGTGAGGTTCTTCACCACGGCGTCGACGGGCGAGCCGCCATTCGTGTCGCTGAGTAATCCGGCGAGGTTCAGGCTGATCTGCATCTCACCATCGAAGCACTCGGCGCCGAAAATTAAGAGCCCCGTATTGCCGTCGGGTCGGGGGGTCAGACGGCAACACGGAGCTATCACGTGTATCGACGGCTCCCGCGGGCCCGTTACAGCCCCACGAGAAGTTTTTTTCTAGGCCTCCAGGATCGCGGTGACACCCTGCCCACCTGCGGCGCAGATAGAGATGAGGCCGCGGACCGGCTGCCCGGTCTCCTTCTTCTTCTCGGCGAGCTGCTTGGCCAGCTGCGCCACGATCCGTCCGCCGGTCGCGGCGAACGGATGGCCCGCAGCGAGTGACGAACCGTTGACATTGAGTTTCGACCGGTCGATCGAGCCCAGTGCCTTATCCAAGCCGAGCCGCTCCTTGCAGTACTCCTCGGATTCCCACGCCGCCAGCGTCGCCAGCACGACCGACGCGAACGCCTCGTGAATCTCGTAGAAGTCGAAGTCCTGAAGGCTCAGCCCGTTTCGGGCCAGCAGTCGCGGCACCGCGTAGGTGGGCGCCATCAGCAGGCCGTCCTTGCCGTTGACGTAGTCGACCGCGGCCGTCTCGGCGTCGACGTAATACGCCAGCGGTTCGATGCCGTGCGCGGCGGCCCACTCGGGAGTCGCAAGCAGCGACACCGAGGCGCCGTCGGTCAGCGGCGTCGAGTTGCCCGCCGTCATCGTCGCGTCACCGGCCTTCACGCCGAACACCGGCTTGAGCGTGGCCAGCTTCTCCACCGACGACTCGGGGCGCAGGTTGTTGTCGCGGTAGAGCCCGAGGAACGGGGTGACGAGGTCGTCGAAGAAGCCGCGGTCGTAGGCGGCCGCCATGTTGCGGTGGCTGGCAGCCGCCAGCTCGTCCTGGTCGACGCGCTTGACGCCCATCTGCTTCGCGGTGATGGCGGCGTGCTCACCCATCGACAGCCCGGTACGCGGCTCGCTGTTGACCGGGATCTCCACACCCAGCGAGGCGGGCAGCTTGCCCACCAACTTGAGCCGATCCACGTTGGACTTCGACCGCCGCAGCCCGAGCAGCACGCGGCGCAGATCGTCGCCGAAGGCGATCGGCGCGTCGGAGGCGGTGTCCACGCCGCCCGCAGCGGCCACGTCATACCGTCCAGCGCCCACGCCGTCGGCGGCCGCGATCGTCGCCTGCAGCCCCGTGCCGCACGCCTGCTGGATGTCGAACGCGGGCGTGTACGACGACAGCGCGCTGCCGAGGACGCACTCACGCATCAGGTTGAAGTCGCGGCTGTGCTTGAGTACCGCTCCGCCGATCACCGCACCCAGCTTCTCGCCGTCGAGGTTGAAGCGATCGATGAGCCCGCCCAGCGCCGCGGTGAACATGTCCTGGTTGGAGGCGTTTGCAAACGCGCCATCCGACCGTGCGAACGGAATCCTGTTGCCGCCAAGAACGGCTACTCGGCGACTCGAATTGTTGGCCATGGGGGCCATTCTACTCAACGTTCTTACTCTGGAGTAAGTTAGGTCTCATGGCTACCGATCTGTACTCGCAAATCGTCCATTCGGCGCCAGGATCGTTCCTCGCCAAGCAGCTCGGCGTCCCGCAGCCCGAGACGCTGCGACGCTACAAGCCCGGCACTCCGCCGCTGGCGGGCTCGCTGCTGATCGGCGGTGACGGCCGCGTCGTCGAGCCACTCCGCACCGCGCTTGCCGAGGACTACGACGTGGTGTCCAACAACCTCGGCGGGCGCTGGGCCGACTCGTTCGGCGGGCTGGTGTTCGACGCGACCGGTATCACCGAACCCGCGGCCCTGAAGGGCCTGTACGAGTTCTTCACCCCGCTGCTGCGCAACCTCGGCCCGTCCGGCCGGATCGTCGTGGTCGGCACGACTCCCGAGCAGACCGGCAGCGCGCACGAACGGATCGCGCAGCGGGCGCTCGAGGGGTTCACCCGCTCACTCGGCAAGGAGCTGCGCCGCGGCGCGACCGTGTCGCTCGTATACCTGTCGGCGGACGCCAAGCCCGCCGCGACAGGCCTGGAGTCGACACTGCGGTTCATCCTGTCCGGCAAGTCGGCCTATGTCGACGGACAGGTGTTCCACATCGGCGCCGCCGATTCGGCGCCGCCCGCCGATTGGGACAAGCCGCTGGACGGCAAGGTCGCGATAGTGACGGGTGCCGCGCGCGGCATCGGGGCGACGATCGCCGAGGTGTTCGCTCGCGACGGGGCGAGGGTGTTGTGCATCGACATGGAAGGCCCAGCCGGTGCGCCCGATGCACTCGGAGTCACCGCGACGAAGGTGGGCGGCACCGCGCTGACGCTGGACGTCACCGCCGACGACGCCGTCGACAAGATCACCGAACACCTCCGTGAGAACTATGACGGCCGCGCCGACATCCTCGTCAACAACGCGGGCATCACTCGCGACAAACTGCTGGCCAACATGGACGAGGCGCGCTGGGATTCCGTCGTCGCCGTCAATCTGCTTGCGCCGCTTCGGCTTAGCGAAGGCCTGGTGGACAACGGGACCATCCCCGAGGGCGGCCGGATCGTCGGGCTGTCGTCGATGGCGGGCATTTCGGGCAACCGC